>JAEUQZ010001085.1 GCA_016788965.1 Anaerolineae bacterium
GAAAGCGGTGGGGGCAAAGCAAAAAAAACAAAGAAAGCCTAGCGCAGCACAAAAGGGAGCGCCTTTTGGCGCTCCCAACGGGCGACCACAAGAGGTCGCCTTTCCATTACGGCTTTAGACCATAGCAAGTCCCTGCCCTAAGGCATTGCCGCCGAAATGGTGGCACAGGCGATGCACACATTTCCCGGACGGATAATGGCATAGCCTGCCTGCGGATCATCATCATAGCGGGTGAAGTCGATGTTGAAGACAATCATCAAGCGGACTTTCCCGCTGTTGCGCAGATAGGCTACGGCTTGCCCCAAGTACTGCGCTTGCTGCTGTGCCGTTGTGTTTGCCGCCCACGAGAACCCACCGGGCAGAGGACCATACCCTTCCGGCGAGAGGTAGCCCAACTCGCTGAAGCACGCCGCCTTACCGGGGAAATTCTGAAGCGCCCGCGCCAACATCGTCGGCAGATAGCGCGTTGGGTAATTATCCCCACGCGGGTCGCCGCTGGTTTGGGTGGGCG
>JAEUQZ010001086.1 GCA_016788965.1 Anaerolineae bacterium
GGCGGCCGGGGCTGGGGCCGCGGGGGGCACCACGATGTCCACGGCAGCCGCCGCAGCCCAGGCGGAGCCCACCGGTGCAGCGCGCGGCGGCACCCAGCTGGGTTGGGCTGGCGGCTGGGCCAGCGGCGCGGCCATCACGCGGGCCGGTGCTGGCGCAGGGCGAGCCGCCTGCATGGCCGGCCAGGGATCGGCCGGCAGGTTCTGTTCCGGCAGGCGCAGCGCCTTGAAGAATTCCCCATAGAGGCGCTTGCAGGTGGCTGCATCCAGCATCTGGCGGCGCGCCAGGCCATCCACGTACTCGATGATGTCCGTCACCGATTCACCGCGCAGCGCTTCCCCCAGCAGCCACAGTTCCTGCAGCAGCGCGGCTTCATCCAGGACGCCCGCCAGCGCAGCCAGCGCAGCCCGGCGGCGCTGGGCCGCAACATCCTTGGCCATGGTGTGTGGCCCTTCAGGCTTGCCCGGCCGCAGCCGCAGCGCGTGCAGGGCATCCCGCCCGGAAGGCTGGGC
>JAEUQZ010001087.1 GCA_016788965.1 Anaerolineae bacterium
CGGTTGATGTTGGGTTCGTTCCAGACTTCGATGCCATCCGGATTGAGGCGGGCGACACCCGCGAGGAAGTTGGCGAAGTTCTGGTAGTACTGGGTGGGATTGGCGGCAAGCTGCTGGGTGCTGCCGACGATGCCGAGCAGGATCTTGAAGCCCTTGCTGCGGGCGGCGTCAATCGCGCCCTGTACGACGCTGGGGGGCGCGCTGCCATCCCAACGGATTTGAGTCTTGGCCCACGTCATGCCTGCACCACGCATCTGGGCGGGGTAGGAGAAGCTGAAGACGTGACCACCGAGTTCAAAACCACCGGCGACGGGGGCGGAACTGGTGGGGACCGGAACCGCGGTGGAACCGGGCGCCGGAGTGGGGGCGGGGGCGCTGCCATCGACACGCAACACCTGACCCGCATAGATGAGGTTGGGGTTGGCGATGTTGTTGAGCGAGGCAAGCGATTGGATGGTGGTGTTAAAGCGGCGCGCGATGCTGCCGAGTGTATCCCCCCGCTGTACGGTG
>JAEUQZ010001088.1 GCA_016788965.1 Anaerolineae bacterium
CGTCCGGCATCGATCCGCGGTGCCGCGGCGTTGGGCATCGATACCCCGCGCCACGGGTTGCCGACCAGATAGTTGCGGTCGACCAGGAAGGTGTACAGATTGGTCAGGATGGTGATCGCCTGGCGCTGGGCCGATACCGACAGCGGTCCTTCGAACGGCCGCCACAACGGCGACCAGCGCTCGCGGGCGCGCGGGCCGCACCAGGTTGTGCGCGGTTGCGGGTCGGCTAAAAAGCGCCGGTAGGCTTCGCAGTCTTCGTGGGTGAGTGAAGAGAGCGGCTTGCCCCGTTCCAGGGTGGCCCACAGGATCAGCCGCTCGGCCTCTTTGCGGTAGGCGCGCTGGGTATGCGAGAGATCCTTGAGCCAGTCGAGATTCTCTGCGCCTGCCGTAACCGCCCCGCGTTCGCCACCCGCCCCGCCCTGCCCGCTCGAGGCCAGCGCGGTTGCGCTGTGCGGGGTCCGGGCGTCCTGCGCCCCCCTCCGGCGGGCGTGCTTTTGCGCGAGTTGCGCC
>JAEUQZ010001089.1:0-262 GCA_016788965.1 Anaerolineae bacterium
TGCGACGGTGACGATCGTCTTCAACGAGGCCGTTGCGGATTTCACCAACGCCGATGTGACAGTCGAGAACGGCACGCTGGGCGCGTTGGCGACCTCGGACAACGTCACCTGGACGGCGACCTTCACGCCGACGGCAACTATCGAAGACGCCAGCAACGTCGTGACGGTGGCGAGCTCCTTCACCGACACCGCCGGCAACTCGGGCACGGGCGCAAACGGCGCCAACTACCAGATCGACACCAAAGCCCCAACCACAGCCTCG
>JAEUQZ010001089.1:272-510 GCA_016788965.1 Anaerolineae bacterium
ACACCTCGCCGGTCACGATCATCTTCAGCGAGGCTGTTGCGGCCTTCGCCAACGCCGACGTGACTGTTGAAAACGGCACGCTGAGCACCCTGACAACGTCGGACAACGTCACCTGGACGGCGACCTTCACGCCGACCATCGACATCGAGGACACCAGCAACCTCCTGACAGTGGCCGGCACGTTCACCGACACCGCCGGCAACGCAGGTAGCGGCGGTGCGAGCAGCAACTATGCGCT
>JAEUQZ010000108.1 GCA_016788965.1 Anaerolineae bacterium
CGTCCGGCAGCGGCCTGGATAATCATGGGCGGCTCCTTGTGGGATGGGCGGAAAGCTGAGCGCCGCCGATTGTAACCGACCCGGCTCAGCCTTTCACGTCGTTGAGGAGCGCCTGGACTCGCGCCAGGAGTTCGCGGGGGACGACCACGGTTTGCATGACATCGTTCGCGCCGGCTTCGAGCGCCTCTTTGACGTGTTTCTGGTCGAGGATGCGATAGGAGCGGAGCAGGATGGGCACGGCTTGCCCGTTGGCGAGTCTGCGGATGGCGCGGATCAGGTCGATGCCGTTCATATCGGGCATCATCAGGTCGGTGATGATGAGGTCGGGTTTGAGTTCCTCCAGCAGCTTGAGGGCTTCGTGGGGATGGCTGGCTTTGCGGGGCAGGAAACCAGCGCGCTCCAGAATCAGGCTGAGGACGTTGAGCATCGACGAGTCATCATCGATGACCAGCACGGTGCGGGCAGGTTGGGCAGAATCCATCAAGGAACCTCCTGAGCAGTTTGCAGCGCGGCGGCCGCAGCCTGAACCACGGGCATGAAGTCCTCGAAAGGCCGCGGGGAACCGGTTTCTCCACCGGCGCGGACGATGCGGGTCAGGGCAGCCACGCGCAGATCGCGTTCACGGGCGAGGGTGAGGTAGGGGCTGAGCCAGCGGCCGACCACATGCGCTCCGGCGCGGGACCAGAAGAGGGCCTCGGCGGGCGTTTCCAGGCGGGTGGCGCTGACGCAGGCATAAACGCCGCGCCGGAAGGGGCGGGCGGTTTCGGCAGTCAGGGCATGGATCAGGGCGGCGCGGCTGTCGGGGTCGAAGGCGGGAATTTGCTGGAGGTAGCCGCCGGCTTTTTCGCTGAAGTAGGTGTAGTGCAGGCCGCGCGTGCCGTCGATGTAGTCATCGGGGACGAGCCAATCGCCGGGTTCGAGCAGCGGGGAGAGCGCCCCGACCGACTCGCACAGCCAGAGGTGAGTCGCGCCGCGATCCCTGAGCGCCTGGATGGTGGCGCGGGGATCGGCGGTCAGGGGGATGACGACCAGCCCAGCTTCGTGAGCGACGATGGGATCGGAGAGGCCATAGGGCGTGGGGAAGGCTTCGCCCACGGCCCCGGCGGGCAGCGAGTCGGTCAGGAAGGCGGGGAGGGTCATGCAATCTCCACGGCGCGAAGACGGGCTTTGGCCTTCAGGATGGTCAGGAAGTGATTCATCCGCAAGAATTCGTCGAGTTCGGCGCGTTCATAGGGAGACAGCAGGTCAGCACTATTCTTGTCCAGCAGGTCATGAAGGCGCTGATCCAACACGGGCGATGGCTTGAAAGCAATGATTTCGTCGGCGGTCGGCGCGACGGCCAGAAAATCGGTGATCTCATCCAGCAGACTGCTGATACGCATGGCGGACATGCTGATCCTCCTGAATGACTGTCTCTTCTATTTTACGACGAAGGCTGGAATGCGCGAAGCACCCGCGCCGTCCCGCTGAGGATGTAGGTTCCCAGGCCAGCGGGGATGAGGGCGGTGCGTCCCAACCCCAGCTCGAAGCGGGTGGCTCCGGCTTCGACGGCGGCGCTGCCTTCGATACAGGTCAGGATGTGGAACTGCGTGCCGTGGGTATCCAGGGTGATGCGCGTGCCGTTGCGCGGGTTGAGCTGATGCAGCAGGGTGGCGAAGTAGGGGCAGTGGACGACATCGACGATGGGCATGGCGCTGCCGCCCGTATGAACGATGTCGGGGATGCTTTCCAGGTTGGAGACCTGGACGCCTTTGTCGATGTGCAGGGTACGCGGCTGGCCGTTCAGGTCCATGCGGCCCCAGTCGTAGAGGCGGTAGGTGACATCGGAGGACTGCTGAATCTCGTAGATGACGATGCCGGGGCCGAGGGCGTGGATGCCGCCGGCGTTGTTGAGGAGGACATCGCCGGGGGCGACCTCGGCATAAACCAGCAGGTCTTCCAGGCGGTTTTCGCGGATGGCCGAGGCGACCGCTTCGCGGCTGGTTCCCGGCTGGATGGCGCAGACCAGCTTCGAGCCGGGATCAGCGGCGAGGACGTACCAGGCTTCGGTCTTGCCGCGGGGATCGCCTTCCAACTGGCGGGCCTGTTCATCGTTGGGATGCACCTGGACGGAGAGCCAATCCTGGGCGTCCAGGAATTTGGCGAGCAGCGGGAAGCCTTCGGCGGGGTCGTTATCCGGGCCGACGAGGGCCTGACCCCAGTAGCGGAGGACTTCACCGACGGTCTGGCCGGCGAGGGGGCCGTTGGCGATGGTGGCGCTGTCGTGGAGTTCCCAGGATTCGCCGTAGGGCTGGTCGGTGGGGAGGGCTTTGCCGAGGAGGGTTTGCAGCTTGCGGCCGCCCCAGACTTTGACGTGCAGGGCTGGGTCGATGAGCAGGGGGTAGAGGTCGGTCATGATGGCTCCAGGGTGGGTAGAGGATTGAGTGATGGTCAGACGGGAAAGAAGAAGTTAATAGTTCATAGTTTATAGTTGATAGAAAAGCTGTTAGCTATTAGATGATGGCTTATAGCTTTTAGCCATACAGAATGCTCTGTGCAGCGGCGATGAGAAATCTGATAAGAATGATAAGAATGAGAATGTGAGAATTGTCGCAAATGTCGTCAGTGTCGTCAGTGTCGGTGAAGCTGATAGCCTTTAGCTTGTAGCTGATAGCCAGAGAAGGCGAAAAGTCCGAAATGTCGGACACGCCGGACGGACAAATTGGCATAAATGGCGGCAATGGCACAATGGCATTTTTGTGCCGAAGGGCTTGCATGTAAGGGACGATTGCCGCAAATGCTGCAAATGCTGCAAATGCAAATCGGCGAAAAGTTGCAAATGTGCCGCCAGACACTCAAGTGTCCGGCTGCCGAAAAACCATGTCCACTGAAGGGACAAAAGACCGGGCACGATCCCTATCCGTTTGTTAAAGAGCGTCGGCAGGCGGGCGAACGTCAAAAATCGCGTTCGACTCATTCCGTATTCCTACGATAGCACAAAATGGGCGGGTTAGGGTGACATTATTGTCACTCTTTGGGAGATGTCGCGCAGAGGCAACGGTTGGCCTCTGCGCCAATCCTAACGAGGCTGTGTTTTCTCGCTGCTACCGGCTACGAAGCCCTCTCCACCCCGACGGTATACTGCCCCGGTAGGGTCGTGAACGGGGCGTAGGGTGAAACCACCAGCAGCGCCTGACTCGTCCCCGCGATCACCGGGATCGTCCAGCGCCCACTCCCCTGCGCCCCCCAGCGCGAGACGCTGATCCCGCCCTCCGGCGTGAACTGAACCACCTGCACCCAAACCTGCTGGGGCAGCCGGTTGTCGATCCGCGCCCAGCCGTCCGGTTCCCACCCGCCTCCGTCGATTTCCAGGTCGCTCTCCAGCCCCAGTTCGGGTACGCGCAGGTCGTCCAGCGCCAGCCCGAAGCGGTTCACCCCGTCATCCGTCACCATCCAGAAGCGCACCTGGATGCGCTCCCCCGCGTAGGCATCCAGCGATACCCGTTCGTCGATCCAGCCCCCGCTCTCCCCGGTGTACCCCGGCCCATAGGCTCCGCCGAGCGGGTTGCTGGTATCCATGTGGGGCGTCCTGAGCAGCGCCCAGGTAGCTCCGTCATCCCGGCTGACGGCCAGATAGCCGTAATCCCAGTGCGGCTCGATGTCGTACCAGACCCGGTATTCCAGCGTGGCCGACCCCAACCCTTTCAGGTCGAGCGTCCGCGTCAGCGACGGGGCGCTGTTATCCCCCCGCCCGCTGTACCACAACCAGTCTCCGCTGGGCGGCTCGGTCGGGATCACCGCGACGGTTTCCGGGGCATCCAGCGTGATGGTCAGTTCGCGGCTGCCCTCCAGTCCGTCGAGCAGGAGGTAGTCGGCGCTGTAGAGGGCGGTCTCCCGCGTCAGCGTGTAGGGATAGCTGCTCACCTCGGCCAGCGCTGGCGGGCGCGGCATCGTCCCGATCAAGTCGTAGCCGTAGCGCCCATCCAGCAGGGTCGTATCCTGCAAGCGGTTCGCGAGCACCCAGTCGGCGAAGAAGGCGTCTACGCCCGGCTCGCCCAGATCGCGCAGCACGTGATCGAAGGCCGCCAGCCCCGTCCGCGGATCGTCGCTCAGGCGGCGCAGCGCCTCCGGCCCGTAGCGTTCGTAGAAGTAGGCCACGAAGAGGTCAGCCGCGCCGTAGTGGGCATCGGTGCTGCCTTCTGTCCAGGCGTTGAGCTGTGTATCCGGCTGCATCAGGAAGCGCGGGATGAACAGCGGATCGTCGAAGAGCAGAAGCTGGGTGAAGGTGGAAAAACCTTCGTTCAGCCACAGGTCTTCATTCCGCTGGAGGTTGGCGCGGATCATGTGCTGGAATTCGTGGGAGAGCGTGCTTTCCACCGAGGGATCGTCCAGGTTCTTCGGCCCGATGGCATCCAGGTTGAAGAAGAACATCTCGCGCTGGTTGCTGGTCGGATAGACCGCCTGCGGGTAGGTGTGACGGCTGAGGAAATAGGCCGCCACGCCCGGCCCCAAGCCGGAGGTGAACAACCCGTGAATGCGCGGATCGCCATCGATCCCCGGCGTGGCCTCGCTGCCCCAGAGCGCCCGCACTTCGGGGTAGATGCGCGTGTCGAAGTCCTCGGCTAGCCCACGCAGATCGGAGTCTTCGACGGGCTGCCCGTCTTCCACCCAGAGCAGGATATGCTCGCCGATGACGCGCAGCGTGGCTGGAATCCGCCGCTCGGTGTTCGTGCCCAAATCCGCCGCCCAGAAGGTCTGCTGGTCGCCCACGCGCCAATCCGGGGCGGTGGCCGGCGCGGGCGGGATATCATCGATCCCGCGCAGCGCCCGTGTCAGCGCCACCGGGTCATAGGCTGGGGGCTGAGCGGCTGCCAGCGCGGTCAGCGTCGGGTAGGGATCGTCGGTCTGGGCATCCACCGGAAGGGCGAAGCACAGACAGACGGTCAGCATCAGGCCAGCGATTCGATAAAGGACTGCGAAACGCATGACGGTTCCCTCACCCAGACTCAGTACCCTGTCGTCGATCTATTCTACTGAATACGGGTCGGATGGGTTCGATTCGGTCAATCAAGCCCGCCCGGAGAAGCGGTCATCGATATAGGCTAGTTTCGCGGATGTATCGCGGGCGGACGAGAGGAACTTCACCCAGGCGTGACGCTCATGCCAGACGATAGCGAGTTCCCAGACGCAGTAGGTTCCCCGGTGGCTGAGGTTGGAGTTCAGGGGTACATATCCGCCCGGCCCTTCAGCAGGTGCGACATAGACCGATTCCCACATCTCGTTGGTGTTGCGCCAGGTCGTCAGCAGCAGGAGCAGCACCGAGCCAGCCCGATGCAGAATGACGAAACCGAGTTCATCCTGAAGGTTGAGCCGTTCGACCGTTTCGGCCAGGAACGCGCGGCATTCGGCGTCCTGTTCCGGCGTGATTGGCGCATCTTCGGGGTAGAGGTCGTACCACTTGAGGTAGGCATGAGGCAGATCGAGGTCAGCGCCGGGGCGGATGATCTTCTCGTAATAGCGGTAGCCTTCGGGCACGACATTGCCCAGACGCGCCAGATTGGGAATCCGTTCGGCAGGGAGTAAGGCGGACATAGGGCGGCTCCTTGTGCTGCTTGGGTCGTTCTACTATAGAACACCTGTCCGCAAAAAGAAACCGGTCGGGGAATCAAAAGGGCGCACCCAGTGGGCACGCCCTCGCTCGTCATCCGTTCGGATCGACGATTTAATATTCGGGCATCGGCGGGCCTGCCGGAGCCTTGCTGTCTTCCTTCACGTCGGTGATGAGCGCCTCGGTGGTCAGGATCATGGCGGCAATCGAAGCCGCGTTCTCGACCGCACCACGGGTCACTTTGGCTGGGTCAGGGAAGCCCGCGTCGATGGTATCGACGTATTCGTCGGTGATGACGTTGTAGCCGATGCGGTTGTTCTTCTTGGACTTCTGCTGGCGGCGGACTTCCTGGATGACCACCGCGCCGTCCACACCGGCGTTCTGGGCGATCTTCTTCATCGGGGCTTCCAGCGCCTTCCGCATGATCTGGACGCCGGTGTTCTCGTCGTCGTTGCTCAGGCGGATGCCATCCAACGCGCCGATGGCGTTAATCAGGGTCACTCCACCACCGGGGACGATGCCTTCCTCGACGGCGGCGCGGGTGGCGCTGAGGGCGTCTTCCACGCGGTGCTTCTTTTCCTTCAGTTCGGTCTCGGTGGCCGCGCCGACGCGGATGACCGCGACACCGCCGCTGAGCTTCGCCAGACGTTCCTGGAGCTTCTCGCGGTCGTAATCGCTGGTGCTGTTGTCGATCTCGCGGCGGATTTCGTCGATACGGCCCTTGATGGCCTTCTCTTCACCCGCGCCATCGACGATGACGGTGTTTTCCTTCGTGCTGACGATCTTACCGGCGCGGCCGAGGTCCTGCAGCGTGACGGTTTCCAGCTTGCGGCCGGTCTCTTCGCTGATGACCGTGCCGCCCGTCAGGACGGCGATGTCCTGGAGCATGGCCTTGCGGCGGTCGCCGAAGCCGGGGGCCTTGACGGCTAGCACGTTGAGCGTGCCGCGCAGCTTGTTCAGCACCAGCGTCGCCAGCGCTTCGCCGTCCACATCTTCGGAGATGATGACCAGCTCGCGCTTGCCGATCTGGAGCAGCTTCTCCAGCACCGGAACGATATCCTGGGCGGCGCTGATCTTCTTCTCGTAGATCAGGATGTAGGGTTCCTGAATGACGGCTTCCATCGAGTCGGGGTTGTTGACGAAGTAGGGGCTGATGTAGCCACGGTCGAACTGCATCCCCTCGACGTACTCGGTCTCGAATTCGAGACCCTTGCTTTCCTCGACCGTCACGACACCATCGCGGCCCACCTTGTCCATCACTTCAGCGATCAAGTTGCCGATTTCGGTGTCCTGGGCACTGGTGCTGGCGACTTTGGCGATTTCCTCTTTGGTTTCGATGGGGGTTGCCATGCCGCGGATGGCCTTGGCGACATGCTCGGTGGCGACTTCGATGCCGCGCTTGAGGAGCATCGGGTTCGCGCCAGCGGCGACGTTCTTCAGACCTTCGTTGACGATGGCCTGGGCCAGGACAGTGGCGGTGGTCGTGCCATCGCCGGCGATGTCGTTGGTCTTGGTGGCGGCTTCCTTCAGAAGCTGTGCGCCCATATTCTCATATGGGTCGTCGAGTTCGATTTCCTTCGCCACAGTCACGCCATCATGGGTGACGGTGGGGGCGCCGAACTTCTTGTCCAACGCGACGTTGCGGCCCTTGGGGCCGAGCGTCGTGCTGACCGCATCGGCCAGCTTGTCCACGCCGATCTTCAGGCTGCGGCGGGCGTTTTCGCTAAAAACGAGTTGCTTAGGCATTGCTCTGGTTCCTCCAAACTGCGCTCGGCAGGTTATCAATCACTAGGGATGGGTTTGTCGAAAAAAGTTCAGTCCACAATCGCCAGGATGTCGGTTTCCTTGAGGATCAACAGCTTCTTGCCGTCGATCTTGACTTCGGTTCCGGCATACTTGGCAAACAGAACCTTGTCGCCCGCCTTGACATCCATGGCAATGCGCTTGCCGTCGTCATCGGTGCGGCCGGCGCCAACGGCCAGGACGTTGCCCTGCTGCGGCTTCTCTTTGGCGGTTTCGGGAATATACAAACCGGTCGCCGTGACTTCTTCCTGCTCGATGGGTTCAACGATGACGCGGTCGCCCAGGGGGCGCAGGTTGACTTTTGAGGCCATTCGAAAAATCCTCCTTCAGTTTGCTGAATGGTTCCGGTATACTTCACCGTCTGTCCACGAAGACTGTGCCCGCATTCCTGCTTTTAGCACTATCCCCATGAGACTGCTAATTCCATTGGCAGAATATAGCAAAAGCTGTGTGCCTCGTCAAGCGTGTTTTGGCAGTATCATTGGCTGAGTGCCAACCCATTGCATTAGAAACCTGATAGAAATTTCCGAGACGCTTGAGGAGTGCGCGGCACGATTATGCCGCAGGCATGACGGGAGGATTCAGCATGTGGAACGATGACGAGGATAAACGGGATGCCCTGCGCGGCATCCCGAATCAATTGGTGAAGCGTTTGACAAACGTCACCAGATCACGGGGACTGACGGGTTTGACGAGCAGCAGATCGATGGACTCCATCAGCGCTTCGTTCTGCGAGGCCAGATGGTTGCCGGTGACGACGACGATCACAATGCGGCGGTCGGCCGGCTTATGGGCGTGGACGTACTGGACGATCTCCTGCCCGGAAACGCCGGGGATACCCAGGTCGAGGACCAAGACTGTCGGGAACTGCTGTTCAAGGTAGTCGATGACTTCGTTGCCGCTGGCGGCGATCTTGACGTTCAGCCCGGCGTTCTTCAACACGCGGGCAAAGAGAGAGCGCAGCGCCGGATCATCTTCGGCAATGAGGACTTGCGAACCGGTTTCCAGCCTGGGGATGACCGACATCAACGAACGGGTCGTGCCGGGATGCCACTCATTGGCGTTCAGCCAATAGACGCTGAGGGGCTTATCAGACCCAGGCAGGCTGAGGGAAGTCTGCTCGACGTGTTTGAAATTGCTCGCCATCAGGCCGATGTCTTCATAGACGTTGGCGGCCACGGCCAACCCCTCTGGGCCGCGATGTTCCCGCAGGGTGGCTGCCACTCCCACTGAGTCGCCTTCAATAGCAAGACGGTTATCTTTCTGGCGGATGACGGTGACGAGACCTTTGCTGATCCCGATGCTCACTGTGACATCCGTCTGCTGGAACTCTCGGCGGAGGCCAGATACGACCTGGTGCATCTCCAGGGCTGAGGTGACGGCCAGATAACCCGGCACAGGGATTTCGTTGGGCACGTTGAAGGCTGCATCCAACTGGGAGTCGCCGACGTTAAACACGAGCGCTCCATACTTCTCCATTACGTACTGGAGGGCATGGAGATAGATGCCACTCATGGGGTTGGTAGTGGACGATGGGACACCATGAAGCTGAGCGGAGACGATGACGGCAGCGTGTCGTGAGGTTGAAACAGCCTGTTCCTGAGTACGGTTGGTGGTCAATGTCGGACTCTCCACGGGTCGTGTAGTCCACACTTCTAATTGCGCGAGGCTTTTGCCGCCGAAAGGATGGTATTGGCAAGCTCATCGATGGAAGCGTTCTTCAGCAGGTAGCCGACCGCGCCGGCCCGCATCATGGCCTGCACCGACTCGTCGTCCTGGAAGCTGGTCAGGGCGATGACCTGGGTCGCCGGGTGACTCTGACGGATCAGGCGGGTGGCGGTAATGCCGTCCATCTGCGGCATGACCAGATCCATCAGCACGACATCGGGTTGGAGTTCATCGCACAACTGAATGGCTTCACTGCCATCAGCGGCCTCGGCCACAAGCTGTAAATCGTCGAAAGCCTGGAAGAAAATCTTCAGGCCGCGGCGAACGACATCATGGTCATCGACAATCATCACGCGGATCGGTTTCATCAGATTACTGTCCCCTCAATGACGCTTCAGGGCTGATTTCCAGAAGCGCAGTCCTACGGTTTCATCCTTCAGCATAGGACATATCCGCATGGGTGACTATTCGCCAGTGGACGGGTTTCCCGCGTGTTCTGATCGGGCAGGTGGCCTGGTCATCTGACCAGGGCAAGGGTGATCCGGCATCCTCAAGGAACACGCTGTTCTCAACCAATGATAAACTAGATTCAATGTTTCAGAATTGAAGTTCCCATTACTATGAGCAATCGTACCTTCACCTGGATCGTCCTGGGAATGCTGACGGCCTCGCTGCTGGGAGCGGCGCTGCTGATCGACGCCGCGCTGGACATCCTCAACGGCCTTGACAGCGGGCTGCTGAGCGCCTCCAGTCTGGAGGGGGTGGCAATGTTCCGCCACCTGGTGGAGACCCAGCTACTTCTGCCCACGCTGGTCCTGATGGGCTTCACCGTCTTCGGGATCGTGTTGTTCCTGTATATCCGGCAGATGCACGGCGACGCTTTGGTAGAAAGCCAGCAAGCCTCGGCGAGTCTCCATGTTCAGGAGGGCTATCTGCGTGCCCTGTTCGATAACGCCAACGCGCTGATTTACATCAAAGACCTGGACGGGCGCTACCTGCGTGTCAACCACGGCTATGAACGACTCTTCAACATTCAGAGTCAGTCTATCATTGGAAAAACCGTTTTCGATTTGTTCCCGCAGCCGACTGCCGAAGCCGTGGCCGCAGCCAATCGTCGGGCCATTGAAAGCGGCAAAAACGTGGTCAGCGAACACAACGCCGCGCTGCCCGACGGACTGCACACCCTGCTGGTGAATCAGTTCCCGATCCGCGATGAAGCCGGCAGGATTTACGCGCTGGGGGGTATCAGCACCGATGTGACTGAATTCCGCCGGGTGGAAGCCGAACTGCGAATCCGCGATCAGGCGATGGAGGCCAGCACATCGGCTATTCTGATCCTGGATGCCCAGCAGCCGGAGCTGCCGGCAATCTACGTCAATCCCGCTTTTGAAACCATCACGGGGTACAGCCGAACGGAGGCATTGGGAAAGAACCCGCGCTATCTGCATGGCGATGATCGAGATCAGTCCGGGTTGACCAGTCTGCGTGAGGCTGTCAGAACCGGGCAGGACTGCAAAGTTCTGCTGCGGAATTATCGCAAGAGCGGGGAGATGTACTGGAACGAACTGAGCGTCTCACCGGTACGCGATCCTGATGGACGGCTGACCCATTACGTGGGGATTCAAAACGATGTCACCCTCCGGATCGAGGCCGCCCAGGAACTGCACGACAACTGGGAATTCATCAGCACGATGATGAAGCTGATCCCGGAAGGCATCTATGTCTTCGACATCCAGCACTTCGTCAACATTTATAACAATCAGGCTGCCGAACGACTGCTTGGATACAGCTTCAATGAATTCCATGCGATGGGAGCCGATGCGGTTGCCAGGCTGCTTCATCCAGACGAACAAGCCCGCGTCCTGGATGAGATTCAACGTTTGGGAATGCTCAAGGATGGCGAGACTCTTCGCAGCGAACGGCGGCTTCGCCACAAAGACGGACAGTATCGCCGGATCGAGTGTCACGAAACGATCATCGAACGGACTGCCGATGGGCTGCCGCGCCGAATTCTGGGCATTGCCAGTGATGTCACCGAACGGCGACGGGTCGAGGAACAACTGCGCGAGAGCCAGGCGATGGTCGAGCGCATTACCCGTTTGATCCCGGATGGCGTCTTCCTGTATAACCTGAAGCAGGAATACCTTTACAACAACAATCGCTTCGCTGAGATGCTTGGTTATTCCCCGGAAGAGATGGAGGCGATGGGAAATCGCCTGGAGCGGGTGGCGCATCTGGCTCATCCCGACGATCTGACGAAGACCATCGATTACGGCCAGCGGATGCAGATTCTGGCCGACGGACGAGAGGCTCAGACCACGCTGCGAATGCGGCACAAAGACGGTTCCTGGCGCTGGTTCAACTTCCGTGAAGTGGTGGTATCCCGGTTGGAGGACGGCACACCGGATCAAGTGCTGGGGCTGGCAACCGACATCAACGAGCAGCGGCTCGCCGAAGAAGCCGCTCGTGCCAGTACGCAAATGCTCGAACGGATCACCCAAACGATCCCAGACCATGTCTACATCCATGATGTGATCACACAATCTGTCCTGTACGAGAACGAAACCCTGGGGAAACTATTGGGGTATTCGGCAGACGAATTCGCCGCGCTGGGTTCGACCACCAATATCGCGCTGACATTGGTACACCCGGATGACCTGAGTTTCGTGATTCAAAAGCACCTGAGCCTGGGCGAATTGGCTGACAGCGAAGTATGTGACTACAGCTACCGTTTGCGCCACAAAGATGGAAGCTGGCACTGGTTGTATGTGCGTGAATCAGTCTTTGCCCGCTCGGAGGACGGCGTTGCTACCCAGATTGTCGGCATCGCCCAGGATATCACCGCGCGCAAGGCGGCCGAAGCCGAGGTGATCGAGAGCAGGCGGTTGGTCGATCAGGTGGCGAACCTTGTCCCGGAATGCCTGTACATCCTCGACCTGTTCGACATGAACATCATTTACCAGAATGATGGTTACGCGCGACTCCTGGGCTACCCCGTCGAGATGCTGCGCGGCGGCTGGCAGATCATTCTGGAAATCGTCCATCCTGACGATGCGCCAGCCCTGGCCGATAATGTCGCTCGGCTGCACCAGGCCCCGGCGCAAAGCATCGTCGAATCGGAGTATCGCGTCCGCCACTCTGACGGTCAATGGCGCTGGATCAACGCGCGGGAAATCGTGCTGACACGCGATGAAAGCGGTCTCCCTCGGCTGATCCTGGGCAGCGCCGCCGATGTCACCGAGCGCAAAGAGGCCGTGGAGAAACTGCGCCAGCGCGAGGAACGCTACCGGGTCATCAGCGAAGTCTCTTCGGATTATGCCTATTTTCATAAGGTGAATCCGGACGGAAGCATTGAGTCCCAGTGGATTACGGACGGGTTCGAGCGTGTTCTTGGCCTGGAAGATCCACTCGATCCAGAGACCAGGCTGAATGGCCGAAGCTACTTCGAGCAGCACGTCCTGCATCCCGATGACCGTCCCACGCGGGAAGCCGATTTGCAGTGGGTGCTTCAAGGCGAGACGGTCTACAGTGAATACCGCATTCTCTTCGGTGGTGAAATCCGCTGGCTGAGCACCCACCGGAAGCCAGAGATTGACCCGGAAACGGGACGAGTCAGCGGTTACTATGGCGTCGTGCGAGACATCACCGACCGCAAACAGGCTGAAGAAGCTCTGCGTGCCAGTGAAGATCGTTATCGGCGGTTGTTCGCCAGCAACCCGCAACCGATGTGGGTCTATGACCTGGAGACGATGGTTTTCCTGGATGTGAACGATGCTGCCGAACAGCAGTACGGCTACACGCGGGATGAATTCCTGAGCATGACGCTGCGTGATCTGCGACCGACTGAAGAAGGCAAACCGCTTATACCCTCGGTTGGGGTTTATGATCCGCCGAATGCCTGGCGGCATCGCAAGAAGGATGGCAGCCTGATCGATGTCGAGGTCGCGGCGCATGATTTGTCCTA
>JAEUQZ010001090.1 GCA_016788965.1 Anaerolineae bacterium
TCGCTCGTACCGAAAGCAGTACGGATTCCGTGGAATTTGCCTGCAGCCCACGAACCTCTACGGCCCCGGCGACAACTTCGACCTCGAGAGCTCGCACGTGTTGCCAGCGCTGCTTCGAAAGTTTCACGAGGCCAAGCTCGCGGGCGCAAAGAGCGTGACGCTCTGGGGGACGGGCACGCCGCGGCGCGAGTTCTTGCACGTCGACGACCTCGCGGACGCGTGCGTGTATCTCCTGCAACGCTACGACGAGAGCGAGATCGTCAACGTCGGCGTCGGCGAAGACATCTCGATCCGCGAGCTCGCAGAGATGGTCCGCGACGTCGTGGGCAACGGCGATTGCGAGATCACCCAAGACACCTCGCGCCCCGACGGAACTCCGCGCAAATTGCTGGACGTCTCGAAGCTCCACGCGCTCGGCTGGAAGGCGCGCATCCCCCTGCGCGAGGGCATCGCGTCGACGTACGACTGGTTCCTCGCAAACGGCGGCTGACCGAAGGAATACCGGCCGAG
>JAEUQZ010001091.1 GCA_016788965.1 Anaerolineae bacterium
CGACCGATCAGTTCCACCGCTTCTCGCCCGAAGCGTACGGTCTCATCGGTTTGATGGACGGACGCCGCACGGTCCAGGAAATCTGGGAGCTGGCGAGCGAACGGTTGGGCGACGAGGCGCCGACTCAGAACGATGTCATCGGCCTGATCAGTCAACTCCATACGAGCGATGCCCTGTTCTTCGACGCACCGCCTGACATGGTCGAGTTATCGAAGCGGTCGGCTACGCAGGTGCGCCGAAAACGATATACCAGGCTGGCGAACATATTCTCCTGGCGCATGCCCCTGTGCGACCCGGACCGATTTCTGGCGCGATTCCTTCCCCTCGTGCGTCCTCTTATCAGTCTGCCGGGGCTGTTATTGTGGGGGGCACTCGTCGGGATGGGCCTGTTATGGGGCGGGACATACTGGACGGCTCTGTTCCACGATTTCTCGGATCAGGCGCTGGCGCCGCAGAACCTGGTGTTGTTGTGGCTGTTGTTCCCTCTGTTGAAGCTGTGCCATGAGTTGG
>JAEUQZ010001092.1:0-253 GCA_016788965.1 Anaerolineae bacterium
CCGCAATTCGTGGTTGAATCAAGAAGTGACGCGCGGCGCTTATTGATCCGGAGGCGGAAGGACACCCATGGACATTCAAATCAACCAGCAGTTGCTCGCCGAAGTCTTACAAATCGGCGGCCAGTACATCATCCCCATCGCCTCACTCTTGCGTGCCCTCTACTCCGGCGCGCGCGGTCGCCTGCCGGAAGGCATCGGTCAGATCATCACCGCCGCCACCGTCGCCGGAGTCAGTGCCGGCGTCAGCGGCACT
>JAEUQZ010001092.1:263-509 GCA_016788965.1 Anaerolineae bacterium
ATGTCTTCAGCAACACCGTCTTCACCGCCGGTCTGCTCACCTTCATCGTCCTCTACCTCCTCCGCGTCACCAACATGGGGCGCATCCTCGACATCGTCATCGGCGGCCTCATCGGTGCGGCCATCTGGGTCTTCACCGTCTACGTCCTCCAGCAGCCGTGGCCCATCTGGTTCCTCCTGCTCATCATCCCCGCCTGCGCCGTCGGCATGCTCCTGCTGCGCTTCGCCCTCCGCCAGATCAAGCGCG
>JAEUQZ010001093.1 GCA_016788965.1 Anaerolineae bacterium
TGTGTTCTTTGGTTTCCTCGTCAATGCTGGAATAACAATTTTTGAGGAAGACACATGGCAACGCAACAGCAAGACCCGCAGCAAACCACCAACGGCAACAAGCTCGTCAAGGTGACGTTTTTCCTGGCAATCGACTGGCGCTTCGTCAATGTCATTGTCTCTGTACTTCGTCTCGCCTACGACTATCTAGCAGCAGACGGTCAGCCTTCGCTGTGCGGTAGCTGACAGGCATCGACGTAGAAAACAGACGCCGGGCGAAAGCTCGGCGTTTTTCGTTTCACGATCCTGCCGCCGGCAGCGGTGGTGTAATTTTCGCTGCAGCAGCCGTTTTGACTTGGCGTCAGCAATCCTTTCGTTCCAGTTTTCGATGTCAGTGCGCCCGGTCAATTCCTTCTTTCCGCCGACCTGCGCGATGGTCGAGCTTAGCTGCTGGTAGGACTCGATGCGATTCTGCGTGCGGTGCACGTTACGTTCCAGTTGTGGATCGCGCAAGTAGCGCAGCGTGTAG
>JAEUQZ010001094.1 GCA_016788965.1 Anaerolineae bacterium
CCATCGAAGTCTATCGCCTCGGCGTGAAGGATTACGTTAAGAAGCCCTATACCGTCGATGAAATGGTCAACGCCATCGAACACAGTCTCACCGAAGTGCGTCTCCGCAAAGAGAAAGAAGCCCTCACCGAACGTCTCCTTCAAGCCAACCGTGACTTGCAAGTTCGCCTCAAGGAACTCGATGTCCTCTATACAGTAGGCAAAAGCGTCACCGAACTCACCAATATGAACGAGCTGCTCCCGCGCATCGTCGATGCTGCCGCCCTCGTCACACAGGCTGAAGAAAGTTACATCTACCTCCTCGAAGGTGATCGCTTGCTCTGCCGCGCGCATAAACGTCAAAATGCCGGTCGCGCCCGCCCAGCCGACTTTGAGCCGCAAGATCCCATGGCCGTGCAGGTCATGAAACAGGGCAAACCGGTCCTCCTCAAACCGGAACAACTCGCCCAGCAGGGGATTCGCTCTTTCTCAATGGCCTATGCCCCCATGATCTTGCGCAACAACGTCAT
>JAEUQZ010001095.1 GCA_016788965.1 Anaerolineae bacterium
AGTCCATCTGCTCGAGCTCGGCGCCCGCGATGGTCGCGGGGTCGAAACCCGCCTCGATGTCCGTGTACTCCGTGACGGTGCCGTCATCGGCCGTGACACGCACGTACGGGATCTCCTGGCCATGGTCGTCGGAGGCGTAGAACTGGACATCGTTCTCGATGTGCCAGTGGATGCCGCGCCCCAGCCCGGCGCGCTTCGAGCCGCCGCCGGTCTTGAGCACCAGGTAGATGTCGTAGGGCGTGTTGGCGAC
This sequence comes from Anaerolineae bacterium, assembly GCA_016788965.1. Lineage (GTDB taxonomy): Bacteria > Chloroflexota > Anaerolineae > Aggregatilineales > Phototrophicaceae > CFX2. The sequence goes on from JAEUQZ010001095.1 coordinate 251, forward strand.
GTCGGTGTCGAAGTGTCGGATCGTGCGCAGGCTGTCGTCCGCAAACTTCTCGGGCGAGTGGCAGCGCTCGCAGATCTCGCGCGCCGGCCGCATTTCGTGGACGACGATCGGATACTCATAGGTCGTGAACGCCTGCGCGATCACGTGACGCAGGTCGCCGGCCTTGCGCAGGAACTGGTTGCCAAAGAACTCGCGGCCGATATGACACTCGGTGCACGAGATGCGCGCATGCGGCGACACCAGATAGGCATTGAACTC
>JAEUQZ010001096.1 GCA_016788965.1 Anaerolineae bacterium
TTGGCGAATGAAGTCAGTCTTTCCGTCGCCGTTGAAGTCTCCGGCGATCAGATTGGTAAAGTCACCTTTCAGCCTATCGGCTGCATTGGGAGTTGCGACGTCAAAGGTGCCGTTACCACGCGACAGCCAAACCTCTGCGGTCTCGATACTATCATCATCCCAAGCGCCTTTCTCTTGGCGAATGAAGTCAGTCTTTCCGTCGCCGTTGAAGTCTCCGGTGATCAGGTTTGTAAAGTCGCCTTTCAGCCTATCGGCTGCACTGGAAGTTACGACATCAAAAGTGCCATTACCACGCGACAGCCAAACCTCTGCGGTACCGATACTATCATCATCCCAAGCACCCTTCTCTTGGCGAATGAAGTCAGTCTTTCCGTCGCCGTTGAAGTCTCCGATGATCAGGTCTGTAAAGTCACCCTTTAGCAAATCCGAATCAGGGATGGAAACTACCTTAAACCGCTTTTCTCCGTACGCATCGCGGACTCCCTGAATGTCATTTTTGCTGAGATTT
>JAEUQZ010001097.1:0-234 GCA_016788965.1 Anaerolineae bacterium
CCACGACTCGATCGGCGTCGGGGAAGACGGGCCTACGCACCAACCGATAGAGCACCTGGCCTCGCTACGCGCCATCCCGCACCTGTTTACGATTCGCCCGGCGGATGCCAACGAAGTCGCCGAAGCCTGGCGCCTGATCATGCGCCTGCGACACGAGCCGGTTGCGCTGGTGCTCAGTCGGCAGGCCTTGCCGACGCTGGATCGCAGCCGCTATGCCGCGGCCTCGGGCCTGTT
>JAEUQZ010001097.1:244-508 GCA_016788965.1 Anaerolineae bacterium
CAGCGGCAGCGAGGTAGCCCTGGCCATCGAGGTCTATGAGCGCCTGCTTGCCGACGGCATCTGCGCCCGCGTGGTCAGCCTGCCGTGCTTTGAGCTCTTCGAGCACCAGAGCGCCGAGTACAAAGAGAGCGTGCTGCCCGCGACCGTCACGGCCCGCATCGCCATCGAGCAGGCCTCGGCCTTCGGCTGGGCGCGCTACATCGGCGCCGACGGTCTTAGCATCAGCATGAAGACCTTTGGCGCTTCGGCTCCGCTGAAAGAGCT
>JAEUQZ010001098.1 GCA_016788965.1 Anaerolineae bacterium
ATCGAGAAGACAAAACAAACGGCGAAGACCGAACGGCGCATAGTTTCCTCAGCGTGAGATGGTCACTGGTGTTCGACTGACAAAGCTTGTGACGTTGGATCTTAGCCCAAGCTCACCGTCACGGTCTTCGTTTCTAGATAGTTAGACAAAGCCGCTTCGCCGAGTTCGCGGCCGAGGCCCGACATTTTGAAGCCGCCGAACGGCGCCGCGGCGTCAAAGACGTCATAGCAGTTGATCCATACCGTGCCGGCTCGGAGCTTCGCCGCGAGCGTGTGAGCTTTCTGCACGTCGCGAGTCCACACGGCCGCGGCCAAGCCGTAGCTCGTGTTGTTCGCGCGGGCGGCGATTTCGTCGAGGTCTTTGAACTTCAAGATCGACATCACCGGGCCGAAGATTTCTTCGCGGGCGATCGTCATATCGTCGTTCACGCCGGTGAAGAGCGTGGGCTCCACGTAAAAGCCGTGCTGGCCGAAACGGTTGCCGCCGCTTAGAAGGCTGGCACCTTCCT
>JAEUQZ010001099.1 GCA_016788965.1 Anaerolineae bacterium
GGCGGCACGACGCTGACGCTCGCGCAGCTTGCGGCTCTGGGCACGACGCCGGTCACGGTCGACACCGGCGAGGGTCTACTGGCGCTGACCGGCTTCACCGCTACCAGCAATGTCGGCGGCATTCCGACTGCCGGCACGCTGGCCTACACGTACACGCTGAAAGCCCGGCTCGATCACACCGGCGCGGTTGATTCGACCGATCCGATCGCGCTGTCGGTGCTCGACGCCGGCGGCGGCACCAGCACCGGCACGCTGACCGTGCGCATCGTCGATGACGTGCCGACGGCGAACGCCGATGCCAACAGCGTCAGCGAAGGCACGACCACCGCCACCACGAGCACGTCCGGCAACGTCTTCGGCAGCACCGGGGCATCCGCCAGCGACTCGACCGACCGCATCGGCGCCGATACGACGGCAACACCGGTGACGGCGGTGAGCTTCGGCGCCACTGCGGGGACGGTCGGCAGTGCGCTCGCCGGCGCCTACGGTGCGCTGACGCTCAATGCCG
>JAEUQZ010000109.1 GCA_016788965.1 Anaerolineae bacterium
GGGGTGGCCTGGATCGCCACGACGAGGGGTGAGCCGCTGTTTTCCAGCAGTTTGGGGTTGATGGCGAGCGAGAGGCCAGTGCCGATCACCACCAGGATGATGGCGGCAACCAGGCCGATCAGGAGCGAGTGGAACAGATCACGGGGGCCAAAGCCCGTGCTGGGGGCGGCATTCTTGGGAGCGGGTTTCTTCGCCATAATGAGTCCTTCGGCGCTGAGACGGTCTACTCTAAGTCTAATGATGTCACACTCAGGCCGCAACCAGCCATAAGATGGATCAAGCGGAGGGGAAGCGCACAGAAAAGGGCGCGGTCGTTCCGCGCCCTGGATGTTCACAAGTGTCGGGAGAGAGCGGCTTAATCCCCAGGCAGGCTGGCTCGGATGCCCTGGATGAGCGTCACCTTGTCGGATTCGGACAGGTTGGCTTCCGGGTGCATCGAGAGGTAGTTGGCCGGGGGCATCTGGCCGCGCTCGATCTGGCGGATGAGGTCCTCAGATTCGAGTTCGCCCTGGCCGGTGGAGAAGTTCAGGTTGTCGCGGCCTTCGTTGACGTGGTTGATGATGAGCCAGGAGACCGGCGCGACATACGAGTACCACGGCCAGACGGTCTCGTTGCTGTGGCAGTCGTAGCAGGTTTTCCGCATCATCTGTTCAATTTCGGGCGAATCCCACTGAACCTGGTAGGTGACAGGCGGATTCGTCCGCGCCAGACTGGGCACGATCAGGCCGACCAGTTGGAGCAGGACAAAGCCGATGACGAGGATACCCAGGAGGATGGTCAGGACTCTTCTTGTGGATGACATAGGTTCTCTCTTTCCGATAGAAGAAGAATTCCAGTCCACAATCGATTATCTGACTTTCTATCGCCCAGGTGGGAGGGTTGGATTGATTTCGGTGATGAAAGTCACCCCGGCGGCGGTGACAATGACGGGGAAAATGAACGGGGGAACGGGCTGGTTCCCCCGTATCGTTCCGAGGAGATGACGGGCTAGACGATCAATCGCCAGCGGCGGCCAGGGCCACTTCCTGCAAACCGTGGCGGGCGATGGCCGCTTCGACAATCGCGCCGATGAGCCGGTCGTGATCCCAACCCATTGCCAGCGCCTCCAGACAGAGGTCGCTGTAGCCGGGGCTGAGGCCGGGCAGCGGGTTGATCTCCAGGATGTAGGGTTTGCCGTCGCTTTCGTCCAGGCGGAAATCGACGCGGGCGACATCCTGGCAGCCCGTCACCAGGAAGGCCGCCGCCGCCAGCGCTTGCAATTCGCGGAGTTGGGTGCTGCTCAGGGCGGCGGGGCAGTGATAGTGGTACTCGTCGATGGAAGCGATCAGCTTCATGTCGTTGGTGTAGACGCCAGCGTGATCGTCGCCATAGGCGGAGTAGTCGATCTCCAGGGCGGGGAGGAAGGTCAGCCCGTCGAGGCCGTCGAGGTCATAGTGGCGGTCATGCGGGCGGGGCGTGCCGTTCAGGAGAACGTTGCCGACCATGCCGACGAGGACTTCCCGCCCGGCGATGAAGCGTTCGACCAGGATCGGTTGGTGATACTTCGCCAGATGCCCGGCGACCCGCTGGCGCAGATCGGCGACCGTTCGCACGATGCTGTCCGGGCCGACGCCGATGCTGGTTCCTTCGGCGTTGGGCTTGACGAAGAGCGGGAAGCGCAGCTCACCGTCTTCGTTGAGCAGTTCGGCGTGGATGGCGTCATCGGCATGATGGAACAACTGAAATTCGGGCGTGGGCAGGCCGTGATAGTGCAGCAGGCGCTTGGTCATGGATTTGTCCAGCGCCAGGGCCAGACTCAACAGCCGCGCCCCGGTATAGGGCAGGCGCAGCATCTCCAACAGAGCGGGAACCTGGGACTCGCGGGCATCACCGAAGTGACTTTCCGAGAGGTTGAAGCACAGATCGGGCTGGTAAGCGCGCAGCGAGTCGATCAGGTTGAAGGGCGGGTAGATGCTGGCCTCGAAGAAGGCGGCTTCGTGCCCCATCCGCTGAAGCACGCCGACGATGGCGTCGGTGGTGCAGGCACTATCCAGGTCGTCCCAACGGTCGGCGGGCATCCCCGGCTCGCGCGGGGCATTGTCTTTGAGGTTGGCGAGAACTGCGATACGCATCGTGATTTTTCACCTGGGTTATTCGGGGCGATGCCCGTTGGAGCCGTTTGATGAGGGACTGCTGTCGTTGGCTGAGTGGCCGTTGGAACTATGCCCGTTGGCGTGATAGGGCTGCCACTTGGAAGGATCGGCGTTCAGGCGATGCTGGCCGCCGCTGCGACGGTGCAGCGTATCGAAGCCCTCCGGCTTGATCGCCAGGCCGTCCCCTTCCAGCAGGCCGGAAACTCCGCTCTGCCCCGGTTCCTGGCGGCGCGGCGCTTCCCGGTCGAGGTGATCGATCCGGTGCGGGTCGTAGTCGGTCGGCTCCTCGTAGGTGGTGATGTAACCCTCGTAGTTCCGCAGCACGACGCGGCCGGGAGCCTGGCTGATGAGGTACTGCGGGCTGACGGGGATTTTGCCGCCACCGCCGGGGCCGTCTACGGCGAAGGTGGGGACGGCGTAGCCGCTGGTATGGCCGCGCATCCCTTCGATGATCTCGATGCCTTTGGCGACCGTGGTGCGGAAGTGTCCGGCTCCCTTGACCAGATCGCACTGGTAGAGGTAGTAGGGGCGCACGCGGTTCTTGACCAGCTTATGGGCTAACTCGCGCTGGATATGCACGCTGTCGTTGATCCCGGCCAGCAGCACGGTCTGATTGCCGAGGGGAACGCCGGCATCGGCCAGCTTCGCCAGCGCCCGGCTGAGTTCAGGCGTGATCTCGCGCGGGTGGTTGATGTGGACGTTCATCCACACCGGATGGTAACGGCGGATCATGTCGCAGAAGGCATCGGTGATGCGCTGCGGCAGGAAGACCGGCACGCGGCTGCCGATGCGGATGATCTCGATATGTTCGATGTCGCGCAGCCGGCTGAGGATCATCTCCAGCGTGCGCGGGGCCAGGATGAGCGGATCGCCGCCGCTGAGCAGCACGTCGCGCACCTGGGGCGTGCGCCGCAGATAATCGATCTGCTGCTCGAAGTCGCTGGTGCTGAAGTTCTCATGCGGGTTGCCGACGATGCGGCTGCGGGTGCAGTAACGGCAGTAGCTGGCGCACTGGGTGGTGGTCAGCATCAGCACGCGGTCGGGATAGCGATGCACCAGGCCCGGCACAGGGCTGTGGGCGTCTTCGGCCAGGCTGTCTTCCATCATGCCCTCGAACGCCTGGAGTTCGCGCCCCAGCGGAATGACCTGCCGCCGGATCGGGCAGAGCGGGTCATCGGGGTCGATCAGGCTGGCGAAATAGGGCGTGATCTCGACGCGGAACTTGTCCTCGGCGGTCAGCCCCTCGATCTCTTCAGGAGTCAGGCGCAGCAAAGCGCCGAGTTCATCGACGGTATTCAGGCGGTGGCCGAGCTGCCAGCGCCAATCATCCCATTGTTCATCCGGGACATCCGACCAGAGGGCCGGGCGGGGGGTGCGGTCCAGAACCGCCGCCGAGGTCGGCCGTTCTGGACTGGCGTCGGGAGGATCGTCCTCCTCGCCAATGCGCGCCGCAGCGCGCGGGGTACTGGACCCAGGGTCGTCGTCAGCAGCCGAGGTCATTTCCGAGGGGCTGGAAAAAGTCGCGCGGGAACTGCGAATGGTCATGATAAACAGCAATCCTCCAGGTCAGGGCGCTATCACAGGTCAGATTGTGAACATCGAACAGACCGAGGCAGCACCCGGCCTTCATGCTGCATTATAGGAGCAATCGCATAAGCGTCAATGTGTCAAATGCATTCCAATGTTGGAAATCGCTCGGAGCGTTGAAGCCTGCTCAAATATGACGGGGCTAAGTCACATGAATGCCGAGGCGGGCCAGCAGTTTGCGGCACGAATCGGCGCGGTACTTGACCGGGGGATTGTCGGGCGTATGCGAGTCGGAACCGGCGCTGGTCAGCAGATCGTGGCGTTCGGCATACGCCCGGAACCGGGCAGCCTGTTCGCGCGTATGTGCCGGGTAGTCTACCTCGAAGCCATCGATGGGAACCTCGCCGCGGAGTTGATCGAGCAGTGGTTCGTCGAAGCAGAGATAGCCATCGCCGCGCCCCGGATGGGCGATCAGGCAGACGCCGCCGCTGCGGTGGGCAGCATCGACCACGACGGCAGTCTCGGTAGCGACCACCTCCAGGCCCGCCCCCAACAGCAGTCGCCTGATGGCGCGTTCGCCGCCTTCGTGGGGCATCTGCTCAGCCAGCCTGACCAGGCTGTGCGGCTGTCGCACGGCCGGCTCGTCGAGGATGGCCTGCACCGCGCCCTCATCCAGCACCACCCCCTGCTGGGCGATCCCCTGGACGGTCTGGCGGATGTTGTCCTGCTGGCGGCGGAGCACATCATCAGCCAATGCACGCAGCGGACTGGCCTGCGGGTCGAAGCCGAAGCACAGCATATCGACCCACGCCTCGCCCCAGCGGGTGGTCATTTCTACGGCGGGCAGCAGCAGGAAGCCTTTGGCACGGGCCAGTGCTTGCAGTGCCGGCACGATGTCCACCCGTTCATGATCGGTGATGGCCGCCGCGCCGAAGCCTTCGCGCAGCAGGTGGTCGATCAGGCCGTCGGGCGTCCAGGTTCCGTCACTGTAGACGGTGTGCAGTTGCAGGTCGATAGGCGCGTCCGGTTTGAGGTGCATTGGATTGTTCCTCGCTGCCGCTACAGGCTCTCTGAGAGCTGCCGGAATTCCGCCTCAGCCGCCTCCAGCGGGAGGGCATCGGTAGGCAGCGGCGCGGCCTGTTCCAGATCGAGGCCGGCGCGGGCAGCAGTCAGCACCGCGATCAGGCGGTTGAGTATCCGCGCCCGGTCATCGGGCAGGTAGCGTTCAAAGGCCAGCGGAAGCTGGGCATAATCGACGCGGCGACCATAGAGCATCTCTTCAAAGGTGCGGCGGTAGGGCGCGTCGAAATCGAACAGGAGCGTGTCGGTTCCGCTCAGCGGGATGAGGATTTCCGGGATGGGGTCATCGACGTGGAAGCCGCGTGAGCGCCCCAGGCCGTCCAGCAGATACGGCCGCGGATCGATCACCGTGATCCGGTAGGGGGCAGCATCGGCGTCGGGTCGATCACCCCGGCGGCGCGGCTGGTAGCTGGGCAGCCCCTCGAAGGTGGCCGCGGTCTGGTGCAGGTAATCGATCTCGACGAAGACGATGCCGCTTTCCAGCACATCGCGACGTTTATCGCTGTAGCTCTGAAAGCCGCTGTAGGGCGGTTTGTTGGAAGGCGAAAGCAGTTCGATCCAGCCGACGGGGACGCGGTGCGATCCGGGCGGATCGGAGAGGGGATAGATCGCCACTGCGCGGTAGGTCTTGATCTGGGTGTCATCAAGGGCGAGCAGTTCGGGGACGGGCAGCACGACTTCGCCGCTGCCTGCTGCGACCGGCACAGATGGCCGCCGCGCCCGCTCGTAATCGCTGTCGTAGACCGTGATATCGGAGACCGGCTGGCTGACTTCATCGCCGTCCGCCGGATGCCAGATTTGCAGCGACTTCTCGAAGTCGGCTTCGTAGCCTAGCGGCGCAAGCTGCTTGTTCAGGCTGCGGGTCAGGTCGCTGAGGTGCAGCGCGTGGAAGCTGTCCCACCCGCCGCGGTTCTGCCACTCGCTGTGCAGATGGGCGTTGATCCCGCGATACTGGTTACGCAGGCTGCGGATCGGCGGCATCGACACACTCCTGAACGCCGCGGTCATCTGCCTTCATTGTAGCACCGGAGCCTGCGTCAGGGCGTCGCCTCTGGCGTGGCGGCGGGTTCGGCGGTCGCGGCCGGGTCGATGACCGCGCTGCCCGCCGTGGGCAGGACGTTGTAGCGCACCAGATAGGTGATGACCCCCAGCGAGGCGGTAATCAGCCAGAGCGCCAGCGTCAGCCGCATGATCGGCTTGGCCGACTTCCACCAGAAGCGGGAGACATCCTTCTCGCCGCGCCCTTTGGCGGCGGCCACCTGCGAATCTTCGCGCAGCATCCGCACCACGATGAAGGTCGCCAGCAGTTGGGCCGGCAGGCCGAAGACGGCGTGAACAGTCGGCATCAGGTAGCGGGTATTGCCCGGCTGAGCGGGGAAGTTCCCGGCCACATCCAGGCGGTAGACGGCGATCATCAGGAAGATAATCAGCACCCAGTTGATGACGGTGATGACAATCATGGCGTTCTTGTGATGCGGGCGGTGCTGGCCGCGCCGCGCGAAGACCAACCCGGCGATCATGCCGGGGATGAGCAGCAGCAGATAGGCCAGGAGGGTGACATCAGCCAGCAGTCCCGCCCCGGTTCCCAGGAAGCCGGGCGTGTTCAAATAGTTCATGCGGTTTTCATCCTTGAGGTGCAGCGCCCCGATACCCGTGTAATCATAGTCGAAACGCGCGATTTACGCCCGCGCCGCAAAACAATACGCGGCTTCGTCCGCTGCCGGATTGCTGCCCACGAAAAAGGCGAGCCTCCCGGCCCGCCCTTGATCGATGTGCTTGCTGGGGATCGGGGCATCTTCCCTGATCCCCAACCCCTGCCTCAGCCGCCAGGCTCCTCGACCATCAGGATTTGATTGCCCTCCGAGTCGATCAGCGTGGCAAAGGTTCCCCAGGGCTGGACATCGACATCCTGGGCGAACTGCACCCCTTTGGCCTTGAGGTCGGCGACCAACTGGCGGATATGGGTCACATCCAGGGTGATGGCTTGCGACTTTCCGACAATCGGTTTGTAGTGCGCCGAGGGGCCATCGTCGGGCTTGAAGAGGACGATCTCGGTGGCGGCTCCTTTGGGGGCGACCGCCAGCCAGCGGTCGGTCGCGCCGGGATAGAGCGGCGTGTCGTTCCGCAGTTCCATGCCCAGCACCTCGGTGTAGAAGGCTTTGGCGCGATCCTGGTCGGCCACGTAGACATGGGCTGTCCCCACTTTGGTAAACATACGATTCCCTCCCTTGCGGCAAATCTGCGCTGCCGCTAAGGATAGAACGTAATTTCTAATCTGTCAACGCGCGGCACAAAATGACGGGTGTATTTCAGATTGGAGGCAAGATTCATCGCTGGCGGACGGGCAGAAGCCCGTCCCTACGATTCCCGTCTGGGTAGGGACGCCATTCTGCGACCGAAGGAAGTCCCTTTAGGGAGCGTCCGAGAACAGAGCGTCCTTAAATTGAAATGCACCCACCCAATGACACTGACGACACTGACGACACTGACGACAGTAGCGACAATCTGCCCCCTTGGACAGCTCCGCTGCTGCGGCAGCATACCGTCTGCAACTGCCGCAATTGCCGCAATTTGTGCAACAAAACCCGCTGTTGCAACTGCAACATTTTCAATTTTTGCAACTTTTGCCGCCCCGCCCGCCTTCCCTAATCCCCAATCCCTAACCCCTAATCCCTGCCCCCTAACCCCTGCCTTTATGCCAGCGTGCCGCCAGCCGCCCCATGCCCTGCATCATCAGGTAGTTGACGGCAAAGCCGATAATCAGGCCGATGCCGGGGATCACTTTGGCGGCGGTCTTCTCGGTGATGATGACCACCAGCCGCCGGATCAGATACGCGCCGAGCCGCTGCCCGCCTTCGACCAGCAGGGCATTGCCCCCGGCTCCCAGGCGCAGCGTGAGCGCCTCATCCAGCTTGAGGACCTGCTGACGCACCCCCTCGCGGCTGTAGACCTGGGCGATGAAGTAGAGCGTCTCGCTCTGGATGCGGGCGGTGGTGTACAGGTCGATGGTCAGGCCGAAGGGCAGCGCCGGCAGCCCGCCGACGCTGGTGATCGCGCCGATGATGCCGGAGCGGAGGGCCTGCCGCTGGATGATCTTGTTGACCAACTGGTCATCCGTGGCCGAGGCGTTGGCCGCTTTCAGCTTTTCGTAGCTGCTTTGAAGCTGGGCGGTGTCCGGTTGAAGCCAGTTGGCGGCGTTGCGGATCACCCACAGCGAGGCCAGCAGCAGCGCCACGAACGGAATCACGCAGCACAACCCCAACCCGACCAGCAGCCATTCGTTCTGGTTCATAGATGCGTCCTTGTCACCGCTATCCTGTTGAATGCGATCCTGAACTGTCCTGGAGCCGCTTCAGCCATTCCCGCAGCGCGGCCATATGCTCGACGTAGTGATGGTAGGTGTTGCCGCCGATGTAGTTGTAGAGCGGATCGCGGAAGAACAGCGACAGCCCGGCTTTGCCGAACAGTTCGTCTTCACTGAACGATTCCGCTTCCCGGAGGAGCAGCGCGAAGGACTCGGCGAAATCGGCCTGGGCGACTTCCAGCGGCAGCAGCTTATCGCGCTCGAAGGTGATGGCGTTGATGGCATCGAACGAATCCCAGCCCAGCCCCGGCTCCGGCTCGATGGGATGTTTTCCGGCGACGCCTTCACCGCGCCGCGCTTCCTCGATCCAGCGCAGGGCGCGGCGGTTCCAGGCGGCGAGATGGGCGATCAGGTCTTTCACCGACCAATCGCCCTGGGTGCGGGGCGTGGTCATGTGTTCGGGAGGAACCAGCGCCAATGTGCGCTGGGTGAAGTCATAGACCGACTGCATCCGTTCCAGCATCAGCGGCTTGTCGAGATTCAGATGGAGTACGGGCATGTTGAACACCTCCACGAATGAGCGCCGCTGATTATAACGCGCTCTGGATTGCGCGATGAACCTTGCGAGAGATAATGGAGTGGATGGTCTGAAGCCTTATCGTCCGCCGTGCCAGCCTGTGTTACCCTGGGAGTTATGACCGACACCACGCCCACTTCGACCCCACCCCCCGGCTCCCGTCCACCCTGGCTGCCGCTCGCGCTCCTGGCCGGACTGCTGGTCGGGATCGGCATGGCGCTGCGCCGCCTGCGCCGTACCCGCGCCGAGCCAGCGCCTCCCACGCCGAGCGTCACCGCAGCCACACCCGCGCCGGTTTCGCCGCCCGTGGTGACTCCGTCCGCCGCGCCGCCACCGCCGCCGCGCCAGGTCAATCTGGGACGCGCCCTGCTGGGCGTCATCCTGGTCGCCATCGTCCTGATCGTGATCTGGGCGGTCGTCCCGGAGGTCAGCGCCGCGCTGCTGATTCTGATCGTGCTGGCTCCGGCCATCATCAGCCTAAGCAATCTGCCCGGTACGCCGGGCGCGATTGGCCGGGAACTGGCGCGGCTGCCGCTGTATCCTCCGGCGCTGGTCATCGCTGCCGCGCGTTTCTACTGGCGCGGGCGGAGCCATCCGGCGCAAGCGTCGCCGGCCATCCCCGATAACACGCCGATCTCGGTCGTGGTCTCGATTGGTTTGCTGTGCGGGGTGCTGCTGGCGCTGATCCTGCTGCCGGTGAGCCTGCCCGTCGGCCTGATCGTCGCCGTTCCGGTGATTGGGCTGGGCTGGGCCAGCCGTCGTCTGGGACTCGACCCGCTGATCCTGCTGCGTCGGCTGCGCGGATGGGTGCGGCAGACGCGCCCGCTGGCGCTTGAACTCCCGGTGCTTTCAAGGCGCTGGCTGGTCGTGGAGATGCTGCTGATCCTGGCCGTGACCTATTTCGCCGCCCAGGATTTCCTGACTGCCCACCCAGCCCGCTGGTATTCCGGGCGCGAGGCGCAGTGGCTCACCAGCGCGGCTTACGCAGCCTCCGACGGCCTGCGTGAATATGGCCGCTTCCCGCTGTGGCAGCCCTACCTTGAACAGGGCGAACCGCTGCTGGAAAATCCCTTCGCTTTCATCTTCAACCCGATCAGCGGCCTGCCCAGCCTGCTGACCGGCCCGGAGATGGGGCTGCGGATCAGCGTGTTCCTGAGCGCCCTGGTCGCCGGATTAGGCGGCTGGTTCCTGGGGCGAATGCTGGGGCTGTCCTGGGCCGGGCGGGTGCTGTTGGCCGGGCTGCTCATCGGCAAGGGCAACATGCACACCATGATTAACAACGGCTACTTCCAACTGGGGGTCAGCCAGGCCTATATCCCCTGGGTGATCGGCGGGACGCTGGCGGTGCTGCGCCTCCCGCGGGCACGCTGGCCGGTGGCGCTGACCGCCATCTTCGCGGCGCTGCTGTACTTCGCTGGGAATCTGTGGTACGTGCTGCCGACGGCCGTCGGGGCGTTGAGCGTGGCGGCGGTCTATATCATCGGCGCGGGCGGGCGCTGGCTGGATCGGCAGGCCATCCGCCGCCTGCTGCTGACGACGGCGCTGGCGGCCGGGATCGGCGCGGTGACGCTCGTCCCGCTGGTGGCGCATTTCAACCGCATCGGCGGCCATGCCTCGGAAATCCGCGCCGGCTGGGAAGTGCCCATCGAGCAGGTCGCGCTGCTGTTCTTCAACGCCGACCCCACCCAGCAGCTTTCCATGTACTTCCCGATGCACGACGAATACTGGCTCTACACGGTCAAAGGCCAGGATGAGTTCTATTTCAGCTATGTCGCGCCGTGGTGGTGGCTGGCCGTGCTGCTGTTGATCCCGTTTTATCGACCCGGCGGCGACCCTAACCGCCGCTTCTGGATCGTGGCGCTGGTTTCGTTCCTGCTGGGGATCGTCTGGGGGACGGGCGGCAACCCGCTGTATCTCTGGGCTTACCGCGAGCTGCCGCTGATCGGGCAGTGGCGCTTCGTCGGGCGGGCGCTGGCGGTATCGTCGTTCTGGCTGGCGGTGCTGGTCGCCATGCGGGCGGATGCCCTGTGGCTGCTGATCCGCCGGACGGATTGGGCGGGGCTGCTCCCACGCTGGCCGGGGCTGATACCCGCGCGAGTCCCGCTGCTCCTGGGCGGGTTGCTGCTGGGCATGAGCAGCCTGGCCGTCTACGATGTCAACCGGCAGTGGCGGCTCTTCGACGATACCCTGCAAGAACCGCTGCTCCTGCCGCAGATGTGCCTCGATTGGCTCCGGCAGCAGCACCCCGGCGAGCAGCTTACCGTCTGGCAGCAGAACTACCACACCATCATCCCGTTCCTGCGGCTGGGCATCCGCACCTGGAACGTCCAGGCCGACTTTGAAATCGTGCCCGATCCTTCGACGGTGGGCAACCCGGAACTCAACCTGAACCTCGCCCGTCCGCGCTACGCCATGCCCGAACCGATATTTCGCCCGGTGATGACTTACAACCGCTACCGCACCATGCCCAATTCACCACAGGGTGAAGATCAAGAGCCGTGCATGTACGAGTGGGATGGCGGGCTGCCCTACGCCTACATGATCGAGCCGTCTGTCGTCGAGAACATCGCCCTGCCGGAGGCGCTGAAAGATTGGAACCTGCCCTATGACCAGTTCATTCCGATCACCGCGCTGGAACGCCGCGCCGACCAGATCGCCCTGATCGTACCCGGACAGCGCCCCAGGGAAATGCTGGTCGCCGTGGCCGAGCGAGCTTATCCCGGCTGGACAGTGCAGGTGAACGGGCAGCCGGCCGCACTCGAATCGGTCGGCGGGCAGATCGGCGTGCGGCTGGCTCCGGGCGTCGATCCCGTCCAGGTCTACTTCGAGTACCGCCCGCCGCTGCTGATGCTCGGCGGAGTCATCACCATCCTCGCCAGCCTGCTGTGCGCGGCCTATCTGCTCCTGCGCCGGAATCAAACGGGGAAGCCGTCTCCGACTTCCCCATAACACATCTCTCCGTCTTCCTCCGTGTTCTCTGTGCCTCTGTGGTGGAATTCCTCCGGTGGATTTCCTACCGCGACGGACGCCCCGTGAAGCCGTACCGTGAGACATCCATGCCCGGCTGGTAAGTCGTGCCGTCGGGCAGCGTCATGCCCGTCAGATCGGCATCGCGGATGCTGGTGTTGCTGACCTCGGCGTCGCGCAGGTTGGCGTTCCGCAGCGAGGCTTCCCGCAGCGAGGCTTCGCTCAGGTTCGCCCCGGTCAGATCAGCCCCGTTCAGGTTGGCCTCGCGCAGGTTGGCATCCACCAGCGACGCGCCATGCAGGGTAGCATTCTGTAAGTTGACCTCATCCATGCGGGCGCTCTGGAAATCCGCGCCTTGCAGCTTGGCGCTGGAGAGGTCGGCCTCTTGCAGGTTGGCCTCGACCAGCATCGCCCCCTGCATGTTGGCTCCGCTCAGCGAGGCTTCCTCCAGATTGGCGCTCGCCAGTTGAACCCCCTGGAGGTTCGCCCCGTCGAAGCTGGCCTCTTGCAGGTTGGCATCATTCAGGTTCGCCCCCTGCAAGTTCGCCTGCGAGAAGTTGGCTTCCTGGGCATTCACGTCGCTCATGCTGGCGCTGCTCAGGTCCGCCCCGACGAACTGCGCTTCCTGGGCGTTCACATCGCTCAGGTTGGCCCCTTGCAGATTGGCCTGGTTGAGTACGGCCTCTTGCAGGTTCGCGCCGCTCAGATCGGCCCCGCTCAGGTTCGCGCCGACCAGTTCGGCCTCTTCCAGGTTAGCATCGCTCAGATGCGCCCCGCTCAGATTGGTCTGGTTCAGCCGCGCCTCTTGCAGGTTGGCCGAATTCATATCCGAGCCGCTCAAGTCCTGCCCGCTGAGGTTGACGCCTTCCAGGTCGGCATCCTGCAGCGAGCCGTGCGCCCCGGTGATGATGATGCGGCGCTTGCGCTTGGGTTTGTCGTCGCCGAAGTCGAGATCGAGGTCGGCATCGATCTGGATGTCCTTCATCACCCGGCGCAGCACATCGCGCGTGGCCGTCACCACCCGGCTGCTGATATCCCGGCCCAGCGTGCGGAGTTCATCGAAGTCCGCCGAGGTCGGCGGGATGGGCGGCACAGGCGGAATCGGTGGAATGGGCGGAATGGGTGGGATCGGCGGGAAGGTTCCCTCCGCCGGGCGCAGCAGTCCTTCCAGATAGGGGACAAGCTGACCCGCCGCCAGATGCACCTGGGCGATGCGGGTCTGGTCATCGGCGTTGTCGTCCAGTTCCAGCGCCAGCGCCTCGACGACGTAGCTGTCATCCGGCAGCAGCGCGGCGATGCGCCCGTGCAGGCTGCGGTAGCTCTTCACGGCCATCGCGCCCGCGCCGCGATAGCCATCGGTTTCGTAAGCCCGCTCGACGCTGCTCGCCAGCGTCTTGAGCGGATTGAGCAGGCCCCGGAGGGCGCGCCGTGTG
>JAEUQZ010000010.1 GCA_016788965.1 Anaerolineae bacterium
TGGTGTCGTCGCAGTCGATGGCGACGGTGACGCCGCGTTCGTTGGCCTGGGGGAGGACGACATCGATGCTTTCCTCGATGAGGCGGCGCAGGTCAAAGCGAGTGACATCGAGGCGGGTGCGACCAGATTCCAGGCGGGCGAGGTCGAGGAACTCGCTGGTCAGGCGGCTGAGGCGCTCGGTCTCGCTGTGCATGGTAGTGATGATGTCCTGCTTGCGGTTCTCCGGCAGGTCGGGCCGGAGCAGGAGGACGGTGCTGGCCTTGAGGGCGGCAAGCGGCGTGCGGAGTTCGTGAACCATCTCGGAGATGAAGTCGCTCTGTTGGAAGAGGCGGGCGTTTTCGATGGCGATGGCGGCCTGACTCGCCAGGATGGTGAGGGTGTTGATGTCGGCCTCGTCCCAAGTGCCGCTGCCGATCTTGTTGATGCCTTCGAGGACGCCGATGACTTTGGTATGGGTACGGAGCGGAACGGCGAGGATGCTGCGGGTCTTGAACTCGATGGTGTCATCGACCTTGTTGCTCCAGGTTGGCTCTTTGGTGACATCATCGATGACGCGGGGTTCGCCATGCTGGGCGACCCAACCGGCAATGCCGCTGCCTTTGGGGATGATGATTTCATCCATCTCCTGGGGGTTGATGTTGGACGCGATCTCGAAACGCAGGTCGCCAGTGGATGGGTCAATGAGCAGGATTGACGCGGCTTCGGTGTTGGTCAATTCTTTGGCCGCGGAGATGATCTTGCGGAGGAGCGAAGCCAGGTCGAGCGTCGATGTCAACTGCTGGCTGATCTCCAGGAGGCGCTGATAGCGCGTGGTTTGCGAATCGAGGTTTTCAGCCGCCATGATGAACGGTGTCCTCCATGAGCTTCAGGACACGAGGCAGGATGTCGGCTGCGTCGGCGTGAATGACGACGGATGCCAGCGGGTCCAGGTGGGTGGGTTCCAAGTTGACAATAATGAGCTTGGCGCCGCGCCGCAGCGCCAGCATCGGGATTTCGGAGGCGGGGGCGACTTCCAGGGATGAACCGATGACGATCATGACATCGCACTTGCGGGCGGCATCCTGGGCCGCCAGGAGCGTCTGGGCGGGAAGCTGCTCGCCGAACAGAATGACATTGGGTTTGATGACTCCGCCACAGTTGGTGCAGTAGGGAACCAGGCGGTCATCGAGGAATTTGCGGATGATAGGTTCAGCCGGGAAGATGGTGAAGCAGTTCACGCAGGTTGCTTCGCGCAGATGTCCATGGAGTTCGTAGATGGTCTGGCTGCCGGCGCGGGTGTGCAGCATATCGATGTTCTGGGTGATGACCGCTTTGATCCGTCCCTGCGATTCCAGCGCGGCCAGGGCATAGTGAGCGGGGTTCGGGAGGGCGTGGGTGGTGATCTCGGCGATGGGATAAATCCAGTTATAGAAGGCCTGGGGATTGTGGCGAAAGGTAAAAATGCTGGCGACTGCCAGCGGATCCGCGTTGGCCCAGATTCCTGAATGGGGACTACGGAAATCAGGAATGCCAGAAGGGGTGCTGATGCCCGCACCCGTGAACGCGACCCCGGAACGGGCGGGCCTCAGAAGGTGTGCTGCATCCTGAATCTGCTGATCCCACATAGAACTGCGACATACCCGGTCTGGGCACGAAGGGTTACGGACGTGGTTCTCCGGCAGCCACCTTCATGCGCGCGCTGACATCTTCGGCTAACTTGACGATCTGACTAGAGACAATAGCATTCGGCTGGGAAATGACCGCTGGGACGGCAGCACGCGCTGCCTGGAACAACTGGTCGTGGGCTGAGGCGATAATCGCACGCAGCTCGCGGCCGAGCGCCTGTTCGACTTCGTGCCAGGGGGTCTGCACACTGGACTGCACCCGATTGACCACGACGATGTGGATGCGGCCAGAACCAGGATTGGTCTGTTCCAATTCCTGGAGCAAGTCCTTCGCCATCGCCAGAGAAACCGGATTGGGTTCGATAACCAGGAGGAGTTGATCCATCTCCTTCTGAAGGCGGTTGGTGGTGGTAGAAAGACCTGGCCCCAAATCGAAAACGGTCATCGTCCCCATGGTGCGGAGGGTCTTGACGACGGTCGAGGCAGCTTCTAAAGGATAGTTCAACAGGGATTCTTTGCTGTGGGCTGATGAGAGGAGCGCGCGCAGACCGGATTGATGCGTAACCATCTCGCCTTCGAGCAAGGACGCGCGGATTTCCGTTGGGGGTTTGCTCAGCACATTTGCCATGCCGGTCGATTGGGGGAAACCCAACTGAAGACCGAGGCTGCCGGAACCAAGACGGAAATCGGCGACGATGGCGGATTCACTTTTCAACGAGAAGGCCGCGGCAACATTGAGGGCGATGGTGGTGGCTCCAACGCCACCCTTGACGCCGATCACGCCGATGGCGGCGGCGCGAGTGGGTTCAGGTTTCTTCTGGGTGGTGGTGCGGGAGAGGACGTTCTTGACGCGAGAGGCCAGTTCTGCGGGATGGGTGGGTTTGGTGAGGTAATCATCCGCGCCAGCCTCGAAGCCAGCGACCTTATCGTCCACCAGGGTCTTGGCGGTGAACATGATGATCGGGATACCACGGGTATCAGGATTGGCCCGCAGTCGGCGACAGACTTCATAGCCATCCATGTCGGGCATCATCACGTCGAGAATGATGAGGTTAGGGTGTTCGCTGGTGGCTTTGGCGAGCGCCTGCGTGCCCGCGTTGGCCGCGACAACCTCATAGCCGTGCCGCTGAAGCATCAAGCCGATCAGTTTGAGACTATCGAGGTCGTCATCGACGATGAGAATTTTGTCTGCCATGCGCCAGAACTGCGTGGTTAGCTTCGGATACGATAGTGTCAGTCTAGCACGAAAGCATAGGTGGTGCAAGCAAAATTCTTAATGCTTAAGATGTGTCTTCAGGGGGATTGACGGGCGCTGACGGATTCTGTTACACTGGCCTGCAAAGCATATCCCCAAAAGGCTATGACAGGGAAGAGTAAGCGAATTCCCCGCGCCAGAGAGTACGGGTCACTGGCTGAAAGCCCGTTCGCAAACATTCGCTGAAAGTCGCCCTCGAGCTGCCGCGCTGAAGCCGAGTAAGCGCGGACGGGTCAGCCCGTTACAGCTATCGAGCGCCTCGTCCGAATGGGGACGGGGAACCAGGGTGGTACCACGGAAGCAGCCCCTTTCGTCCTTGATACACAGGACGGAAGGGGCTTTTGATTTCTGGGGAAAGACAGGACGGAACTCATGGCAAAGACAATGCCCAAGAACTTCGCGTTTGCCGAATCGGAGTCACGAATCTATGAGCGGTGGGAACGGAACGGCTGGTTCAAGCCGGAGAACGCGCCGCCGGACGCGGAGACGTATGTCATCAGTATGCCGCCACCGAATGTGACTGGGGCGCTGCACACGGGTCACGCGCTGTTCACGACGCTGGAAGACCTGATGATCCGGTATGAGCGGATGCGGGGCAAAGCGGCGCTGTGGGTTCCGGGGACGGATCATGCGGGGATCGCCACGCAGCTTCAGGTGGAGAAGATGCTGCGCGATGAAGGGACGAGCCGCGAAGCCGTTGGGCGAGAGGAGTTCCTGGCGCGGACGTGGGCATGGAAGGAAAAGTACGGCGGGACGATCACCCGGCAACTGCGGCGGCTGGGGGCAAGCTGCGATTGGGATCGGGAACGCTTCACGCTGGATGATGGATTGTCGAACGCGGTGCAGGAGGTGTTCATCCGGCTGTACGAGCAGGGATTGATTTACCGGGGGCCGCGGCTGGTGAACTGGAGTCCTGGTTTGCAAACGGCTGTTTCCGATCTCGAAGTGGAGCGGGAAGAAGAACAGGGCAAGCTGTACTACTTCAAGTATCCGGTGGAGGGGGGCGAGTACGTGCCTGTGGCGACGACTCGACCGGAGACGATCCTGGGGGATACGGCGGTGTGCGTGCATCCTGATGACGAGCGCTACCGGCATCTGATCGGCAAGACGGCCTATGTGCCTGTGTTGAATCGACCGATCCCGGTGATCGCCGATGAATATGTGGATCGGGAATTCGGAACGGGGGCGCTGAAGATCACGCCCGCGCATGACTTCAACGACTACGAAATCAGCCAGCGGCACAATCTGCGGCTCATCAACATCCTGAACAAGGATGCGACGATGAACGCGAACGCGGGGCCGTATGAAGGGCTGGATCGATTTGCCTGCCGGGAGAAGCTGTGGGCCGATATGACGGCGGTGGGGCTGACGATCAAGGTAACGGATCATACGTACATCATCCCACGCAGTCAGCGTGGGGGCGAGGTGGTCGAGCCGATGCTCAGCACCCAGTGGTTCGTGAAGATCCAACCGCTGGCCGAGAAAGCATTGGCGGCGGTGCGCGACGGGCGCATCCGCATCGTGCCTGACCGGTTCGAGAAGGTGTATTTCCACTGGCTGGAAAACATCGAAGACTGGTGTATCAGCCGCCAGTTGTGGTGGGGACACCGGATTCCGGCGTGGTACAACCAGAACGGCGATGTGCATGTGGGGAAGACTCCGCCGCGAGGCGAAGGGTGGACGCCGGAGGAGGATGTGCTGGACACATGGTTCAGCAGCGGACTGTGGCCGTTCAGCACGCTGGGATGGCCGGAGCCGACGGCTGATCTGAAGCGGTACTATCCGACGGCCATGATGGAGACGGGGTACGACATCCTGTTCTTCTGGGTAGCGCGGATGATTATGATGGGTTTGTGGTTCACGGATGAAGCGCCGTTCAAGACGGTGTATCTGCACGGGTTGATCCGGGACAAGTACGGGCGCAAGATCAGCAAGACGCTGGGCAACGCCATCGACCCGCTGGAATTGATCGACCAGTTTGGGGCTGATCCACTGCGGTTCACGCTGCTCACCAGCGGGACGCCGGGCAATGACATCAACCTGGACGAAGAGAAGGTGGAGGCCAACTGGCGCTTTGTCAACAAGGTCTGGCAGATGAGCGCGTTCGTGGTGGGGAATATCGATGAGGCGACGCCGACAGCGCTTCCGGCTCCGGCGGAGCTAGACCTGCCATCGCGGTGGATTCTGAGCCGGCTGAACCGGTTGGTGGGGAGTGTCCAGTATCTCTTCGACACGTACCAGTACGGCGAGGCTGGGCGGCAAATCTATGATTTCCTGTGGAGCGAGTTCGCGGATTGGTACATCGAGATCAGCAAGTATCCGCTGTATCAGGGTGACGCGCAGAGCAAGCAGCGCACCCAGGCGGTGCTGCTGCATGTGATCCAGACGGCGCTGCGGCTGCTGCATCCGTATATGCCGTTCGTGACGGAGGAACTCTGGGGCTACCTGCCGGATCAGGGCAAGCCGCTGATCCTGGCGGCCTGGCCGCAGGCGGACGGGCGGTATGTGGACGAGAGCGCCGAGACGACGATGGGCGTGCTGATGGACCTGGTGCGCGGCGTTCGCAATGCGCGAACGGAATACAACGTCGATCCGGCGCGGAAGATTACGGCGATGGCTGCGCCGGGGAGTCTGCGGGCGGCGCTGGAGCAGTATCACTATCTGTTCGCGCGGCTGTGCAATGTGGCCGAGTTGAGTCTGCTGGCGGATGGTTCGCCTGCGCCGGATGAGGCGGCGTCGGTGATCGCCAGCGATGTGACGGTGTATCTGCCGCTGGTGGGCATGATCGATGTGAAGGCGGAATGTGAACGGCTGATGCGCGAGCAAAGCAAACTGACTGAACAGATCAAACGGTCAGAGGCGATGCTTTCCAACGAGCAGTTCACCAGCCGAGCTAAGCCGGATGTGGTCGAACGGGAGCGGGCGAAGCTGGCGGATTTGCAGGCGAGCGCCGCGCAGATCGCTGAGCGCATCGCTGGGCTGTGCGGGTAGGCGATAGGCTGCATGTCATGTAGGGGGAGTCTTGACCTTCTACATGACTACCGTACTCATCCGGAGTTTTCCTGCTGCTTGAGCAAGACCTGGCGATAAATGGCGCGGCCAGCTTCCTGGGCGGCCTTGCGGAGTTCGAGATCAGGATCATGCTCGACGATGGTCTGGAGGGGCTGGAGCGCATCGGCATCGCCGAGGAGCGCCAATTCGTTGATGGCCTTCAGGCGGATATCCCGGTTCTTATCCTGTAAACGCGCGATGTGGTAAGCGACAAGCCGCTTGATGGAAGCATTCATCGTTCAGCCTTCCAAAAGGATTCACGCTGAAATTGTTGTAATCGTTAACAAGCTGATTATAGCAACAATTCGCTTGCTGTGGGCGGTTCCACACGACAATCGAACTTACTGGCGGCATGTGATGCACAAAGCTAAGATAGGTGAGGCTTGTACAATCCGGTGAACTTTTTATCCCATTGAGAGTGAGACTATGCTGGTTGCACTGGTTCATGTCCATGTGAAGACGGAAGATATCGCGGCGTTCATCGAGGCGACGATTGAGAATGCGCGGAACAGCGTGTTAGAGCCGGGGATCGCCCGGTTCGACTTCATCCAGCAATCGGATGACCCGGCGCGGTTCGTATTGATTGAGGTGTTCCGGGATGCGGATGCGCCGAACAAGCACCGCGAAACGGCACATTATCTGAAGTGGAGGGATACCGTCGCCGATATGCTGGCGGAGCCGCGCGTGGGAATACGGCATATCAATGTGTTCCCCGATGACGGGAAATGGGGGTAAGTGATGCGTTTCGAGTTTGCGACGGCGACTCGCATTCTGTTCGGGCCGGGGGTCTTGAAGGAACTGGGGCCGCAACTGGCCGGGTTCGGCAGCCGGGCGCTGGTTGTCACGGCGCGTGACTTAGCGCGGGCCGTGCCGCTGGTGGGTGTGCTCGATGGGGCTGGTATTCCTTACAGCCTGTATCCCACCAACGGTGAACCGAGCGTGGAAGATGCGCGGCGGGGCAAGCAGCAGGCGCAGGAAGCCGGGTGCGATTTCGTGATCGGATTCGGCGGCGGGGCGGCGGTGGATACTGCCAAAGCGATTGCCGCGCTGCTGACGAACGCGGGCGACCCTTTGGACTATCTGGAAGTGATCGGGCGTGGGCAGCCGATCCGAAACGCGAGCGCCCCTTTCATTGCGATCCCGACGACGGCGGGAACCGGATCGGAAGTCACCAGCAACGCGGTGCTGTCCTCACCAGAGCATCGGGTGAAGGTCAGCCTGCGGAGTCCGCTGATGCTGGCGCGGTTGGCGGTGGTCGATCCTGAACTGACGATCACATCTCCGCCGCAGGTGACGGCGGCCAGCGGGCTAGATGCATTGACGCAGGTGATTGAGCCGTTCGTCAGCAACAAGGCGAACCCGATGACGGATTCGCTGTGCCGAGAGGCGATTCAACGCGGAGCGCGATCCCTGAAACGCGCCTATGTGAATGGACAGGATGGGGCCGCGCGGGAGGATATGGCCGTTGTGAGCCTGTTCGGTGGACTGGCGCTCTCGAACGCCAAGCTGGGGGCGGTGCATGGGTTCGCGGGGCCGTTCGGGGGAATGTTCGACGCGCCCCACGGCGCGATCTGCGCCCGGCTGCTGCCTTTTGTCACAAGGGCGAATATCCAGGCGCTGCGCGCTCGCCAGCCGGAGAGCGTGACATTGACGCGCTATGCTGAGGTGGCGCGGCTGCTGACCGGGCGCGGCGACGCGACGCCGGAAGACGGGGCCGATTGGCTGCACGGTCTGTGCAGCGATCTGGCGGTTCCACCGCTCTCGACGTATGGCTTGAGCGAAGCGGATTATCCGGCGGTGATCGAGAAGGCCGCGGTTGCCAGTTCGATGCAGGGGAATCCGATCAAGCTGACGGCGGACGAAATGCGGGAAATTCTGATGCAGGCGAGTTAGATGAGAAGCGATTGAAGCGTTTGGCGCGATGGGCATATAATTCCGTGCGCTTGTCCGTGCAGTGAAGAAGGTGCGGTATGGATATTTTCGGGGTCGGCGGGGCGGAACTGGTCGCCATATTCCTCATCATGCTGGTGGTGGCAGGGCCAAAGCGGATGATCCAGTGGGCGTACATCGCTGGAACGTATGTTGCCAAATTCCGGGCGATGTGGGCAGAAGCGATGACCTATGTTCAGAAGGAGTTCGAGCAGGCTGGGCTGGATGTGGAACTGCCGAAAGAGCCGCCAACGCGGGGCAGCCTGACTCGTGAACTGAGCAAGCAGGCGGAGAAGATCGCGGCTCCGGTGTCCAAACCGTTACAGGATACTCTGGAAGAAGTGAATACTGATCTGAAGAAGGTACAGGCCCCGACCGGCAGCGATGTAAAAGTGAATTCCAGCGCCAAGACTCCAGCTTCGACCCCGGCGACGAATGGGTCAGGTGATCTGGGAACCTGGTCAGGGGATGGCAGCGCAGATTCGCCGCGCTGAGGAAGAGGAGCGGAAAAGCGGTTCAGGTTTTACCTTTGGAGGGGAGAGATGGTCAATTTCTGGCGACAGCTTACGGTTGTGATTTTGCTGGTGGGGCTGGTGGTGGGAATGACATCGGCCCAGGATGCCAAGCCTGTGATCGCGCCCCAGCTATGCGAGACTCCGGGCAGCCTGACGATGTGGGTCTGGGACGAGAACTGGGCTAGAGTCATCGGCGCGGCCATTGAGGATTGGAAAGCGCGGTTCTGTCCAGGCGCGGAGGTCGATCTTCAGGTGCAGCCCTGGGAGCAGTACTGGGATCTGCTGAAGACGAACGCGGCGGGTGGTAATCTCCCGGATGTGTTCAATGTGTCGCAGGATCGCTTCTACTTTTACGCCAGCAATGATGTGCTGCTCGACCTGGAGCCGTATCTGGATGCGGCAGGTGTTGACCAGTCGGTGTGGGGATCAGGCATGATCGACCCGTACCGGTGGGGTGATGCGAACGATTTGTACGCGACTCCCGTGAACTGGGACACCATCGTCATTTTCTACAACAAAGACCTGTTCGACGCGGCGGGAATTCCCTATCCGAATGCGAACTGGGATTGGAATGGGTTCGCAGCCGCGGCTGCCGCGCTGACCAATCCAGCCAACGATGTGTATGGCGCCGCAGTGTATTCAGAGTATCAATCGGGCTATCCGAACTGGATCGCCTCGACGGGCATTCCGCCGATTGTGGGGGCGGGACGGACGCAGTGTACGCTGAACCAACAGAGCAGCCTGGACGCGCTCGATTTCCTCAAGTCGCTGTTCGACCGGGGTTACATGCCGAGTGTCTCGATCATGGGCGGCGCGTCGGCAGACGACTCGTTCAACTTCTGGCTGGCGGGCAAGCTGGCGATGGTCAGCGCGGGGTCATGGAAGCTGCCTTCGGCGTTGGAGCAGGCGACATTCCGGTGGGATGTGGTGCAGCTTCCGAAGAATCCCGATACGGGCCGGAGCCGCTCGATTGTGCATTCGGTGGGGTATGTGGCCTCGGCTAATTCCGCCAACCCTGATCTGGCGGCCAATCTGATTCTGTACCTTTCCAGCGATGATGGTCAGCGGTACTTCGCGGAGGCGGGTGGGGTCGCGCCGGCGAACCCAGCGGTACAGGATGTCTGGGTCGACTCGTTCGGGACGACAGAAGTGGATATTCACGCTTTCATCGATGCGACTCAAGACTCGCAGGGCGTGACGGTCTTCGATGAAATCTGGGATGCGGTCAACACCGATCTGGTCATTAACATTTTCGACCTGGGTATGTCCGTAGAGGATGCGGTGAAGCAAGCCTGCGATGTGGTCAACGCGGAGCTGCCGAACGTGCGCTAGGGTGGGAGCCAGCAGGCGGTCTTCAGTGGATGATCGCAGCAAACACTGTAATCACGGAAAAGTTGGGCGCAGCACGCTGCGCCCCTGCTGGTGGCCTCCCGGTTGAGCAGGTCAAGTCAGGTAAGATCAGTGTCATGTTCCACCAGGGTGTCAAGCGATTGAGCATGACGGGTGGATGCAGCAGGCTGTACCCCTTCTGTCGTCTTATTGAAGATCATTCAATTGGCTGAGACGCAGCCGCGATGATGAATTTTCTACTCAATCGGTTGGGGCGGACGCCGCTTTCCAGACGGCGGGCACTGTGGGGGCTGGCGCTGGTCGCTCCCAACGTGATCGGGCTGATGGTGTTCTTCGGCTTGCCGATCCTGAGCGCGTTTGGGACTTCGCTGACCGAGTGGAACGGGATCAAGCCGCCGACAGCGGCGGGGTTCAGCAACTTCGAGCGGTTGTTTACCGATCCGGCGTTCTGGCAGGCGGTGGGGAATACATTCCGGTTACTGATCTTTGCCATTCCAGCCGGGTTCGTGTTTTCATTGGGCGCGGCGGTTCTGCTGAATCAACGACTGCGGGGGCGGGGATTGTTTCGGACGATCTACTTTCTGCCCGTCGTGACCTCGACGGTGGCGGCGTCGATTGTGTGGACGTGGATTTTTCAGCCGCGCTACGGGTTGGTCGGCAACCTGTTCGCTGGGCTGGGACTGCTGGATACGAACTGGCTGACGCGGCCTGATCTGGTGCTGATCCCGATTGGGATCGTGATGGTGTGGCAGCGGTTGGGGTTCGACATGGTGCTGTTCCTGGCGGGATTGCAGGCGATTCCACGGCGCTTGCAGGAAGCGGCCGTGATCGACGGGGCGAACCGGTGGCAGCGGTTCCGGCATGTGACACTGCCGCTGCTTTCGCCGACGATTTTCCTGGTGCTGGTGCTTTCGACGATCAGTGCCTTCCAGGTATTCGACCAGGTGTATATCATGACGGCGCGGGTAACGCGGGGTGGGGTGGGAGGCAGCGCGACGACGCTGTCGTACTTCCTGTACGAGAGCGGGTTTTCGCGGTCGGAATTCGGATATGCGTCAGCCATTGCGCTGGTGCTGTTCGTGGTGATTCTGGCATTCACGGCCTTTCAACTGCGCTTGCAGCGGGTGTGGGTCTACTATGAGTCGGAAGCGGAACGATGACACGGGCTGAGCGACCACCTCGCTACCTGGAGCTTCCGTTTTCGCTCAAGACATTGACGTATGTGATTCTGACGGTGGGGGCGGTGTTCATGGCGCTGCCGTTCGTGTGGATGGCTTCGACGGCCTGCAAGTCGCCGCCGGAACTCAGCACCCTGCCGATTCAATGGTTTCCAAGAGAGCCGGTCTGCCTGGAGAATCTGAATGCGCTGTACGAGACATCGCCGAACTTCAATCGGTATCTGTTGAACTCGGCGCTGGTGACGATTGGGCGGACACTGGGACAGGTGATCACGTGTTCGCTGGCGGCGTATGGCTTCGCGCGGTTCCAGTTTCCGGGACGGAATGTGCTGTTCGCGCTGTGTCTGGGTCTACTGATGGTTCCGTTCCAGGCTATTCTGATCCCGGAGTATTTCCTGCTGCGCGATCTGGGATGGTTGAACACATTCTCGGCGGTCATCATTCCAGGGACGTTCAGTGCGTTCGCCATGTTCCTGCTGCGGCAGGCTTTCCTACAAATCCCGCTGGAAATCGAAGAGTCGGCGATGCTGGACGGGGCTAATCCACTGCAAGTGCTGTGGCATGTGACGCTGCCGCTGTCACTGCCGGCGCTGGCGGCGTTCTCGGTCATCACGGTGCAGGCGGCCTGGAACGACTTCCTGTTCCCGCTCGTGGTTGCCAATACGCCGGATACGCGCGTGGTGACGATTGGGATCAGCCTGCTGCAAGGTCAGCGCAACACCCCGTGGAATCTGCTGATGATGGGATCGCTGCTGGCGACTCTGCCGATGCTGGTGCTGTTCGTGGCGCTGCAACGGTATTTCATCGAAGGCGTCAGCATGGCGGGTATCAAGCGTTAGAGCGTATCTGAAAAGTCCGATCAGGGAGGTGCGGCGGTAGATGGACGAGCTAATCGCCGCACCATCAGATGGATCATTGCCACTCGTTCCAAGACCAGCTTGGCTCCATCCTGTTCCTGTACATTCCCGGCATCGACCACCACCATCAAGACCAGACCCAGCACATCCACCCCGTATGAACTTGACCCCCTTTGCGTCTGTGCGAAGCCTCCCTTCAGGGATGGTGGTTCAATTCGGTTTATTCTTCGTGGTTTCGTTTTCCTCACCCACTTCAAACCGCAAGAGTGACAATAATGTCACCCTTTCCATCTCATTTTGTGCTATCGTGGAATTACGGACGGGTAGGGACGCCATTCTGCGACCGAGGGACGTCCCTGATGAATTTTGACGAGCCTGTTCGGTAATGCGTATCCTGGTTCGTAGGAGCGGACTAAGGGCGTCCTCGCCCGCATGTCCGCCCGCCCACGACCGGTCTTGCCTGTCAAATCCCATTAGGGAAGTGTCCGGTTGCGAGCCGTCCCGAATGAGAAATGTGAGAATTCGCACGATTCTTATTCTTAGAGGCCATCTGAAAATTAGTTAGCAAGGCGTTTGAGCAAGAGACGGATGGAAGCCAGATAGATCATACCCTCGCTGGAAGCAGGGGATTCTTCGTAATCCTTACTGAGGCGACGGCAATTGCCCAGCCAAGCGAAGGTGCGCTCGACAATCCAGCGTTTGGACAAGACGATGAAGCCTTTCTGACCGCGAGGTGGGGAAACGATCTCCAAAGCGATCTGGTATTCTTCCCAACACCAGGCCAGCAGTCCCTGGTAGGCGCGGTCGGCCCAGAGTTTGAGCAAGCGCAGGCGGACTATGAGCGGCAGCGCCTTGAGGACCAACTTGGCTCCTTCGAGGTCGTGGAGGCCAGCGGCATGCACCACCACTTTCCACAGGAACCCCAGGGTATCGACCAGAATGCTGCGTTTGCGTCCTTTGACCTTCTTGCCCCCATCATAGCCGCGCACGCCGCCCACTTCAGTCGTTTTCACACTCTGGCTGTCGATGACCCCGGCGCTGGGGTACGGGAAACGCCCAATCGCCCGCCGCGCCAGGAGCACCAAAGCCCGGTTGATCCGTTCCCACAGGCCGTTCAAGCACCATTTGCGAAAGTGGTAGTAGACACTCTGGTACGGCGGATACTCCCTGGGAAGATTGGCCCACTGACACCCCGTTTTCAGAACGTACAGCATCGCATTCACCGCCTGCCGCATGTCGATACGGATCGGACGCCCCGCTCCCTCATGCTCCAATGGCAGCAACTCCTTGATGATCTCCCACGCTGCGTCACTCAATTCACTGGTATAGCGCCGATTTTTGTGAGACACTTCCTCTATTCCTGTTGGGTTCTGAATGGTTTCTTTGATAACCCCATTCTACCGGACAGGAATTTTCAAATGGCCTCTTATCATTCTTATCGGATTTCTCATCGCCGCTGTACAGAGCATTCTGTATGGCTAAGAGCTATAAGCTATCGACTAATAGCCACCCGCATTTTTCTATCAACTATCAACTATAAACTATGAACTACAACTCGCTCCGCATCGATGTCCTCACCCTCTTCCCGGCCATGTTCCAGGGGCCAATGACCGAGAGTATGCTCTGGAAAGCGCGGGATCGCGGCCTGCTCGATCTCCGGCTGCACGACATCCGCGACTTCACCACCGATAAGCACCGCACCGCCGATGACATCCCCTACGGCGGCGGTGGCGGCATGATTATGAAGCCCGAACCCGTCGTCGCGGCCATCGAACACGCCCTGATCGATGCCCCGCCGGGGACCCCCGTCATCCTGATGACTCCGCAGGGGCGCGTCTTCAGCCACCGCATCGCCGTGGAACTCTCCCGGCACGAGCGGCTGGTGCTGGTCTGCGGCCGCTACGAGGGCATCGACGACCGCGTGCGCCAGCTCCTCATCACCGATGAACTCAGCATCGGGGATTATGTGCTGACCGGCGGCGAACTCCCCGCGATGGTCGTCATCGACGCTGTGGTGCGGCATATCCCCGGCGTGCTGGGCGCGGAAGGAGCCGCCAACTCCGACAGCCACGCCGACGGCATCCTCGAAGGGCCGCACTTCACCCGACCGCCCCTCTTCCACGGCCTGAGCGTCCCGCAGGTGCTTCAGGACGGCGATCACGGCAAGGTCGCCCGCTGGCGGCGCGAACAGGGTCTCCGCCGCACCTGGGAGCGCCGCCCCGATCTGCTCCTCACGGCGGAACTGACCGAAGACGAGCGCTACCTGCTCGGTCGCTTCGCCGACGAAGACTCGCGCCGCGCCACGGGCTGAAGGGCTACACTCAGGAGGGAAACATGTCCACGCAACACACCCGACCCTTGCTTCAGGCGCTCATCGCCGCCGTGCTGTTCGGCGCCAGCGCCCCCATTGCCAAACTGCTCTTGGGCGAGGTCGAACCCGTGGCGCTGGCCGCGCTGCTCTACCTGGGCAGCGGCCTGGGCGTGCTGTTCTACCGCCAGTTCATCGATCCGCGCTCGGCTGACGAGACCGGCCTTCAGCGGTCTGATCTCGGTTGGCTGGCCGGCGCGGTCGTGGCCGGGGGGATCGCCGCCCCGATCCTGCTGCTGTTCAGCCTGCGGGCGACTCCGGCGGCGACGGCTTCGCTGCTCCTGAACTTTGAAGGCGTGGCGACGGCCGTGATCGCTGCGCTGGTCTTCAAGGAAGCCATCGGCGGGCGGGCGCTCCTGGCAGTGGCCTGCGTCACCCTCGCCAGCATCCTGCTGTCGTGGAACATCGACGGCGACTGGGGGCTGTCGCTGGGGGCGCTCGGCATTCTGGGAGCCTGCCTGCTGTGGGGGATCGATAACAACCTGACGCGCAGCATCTCGGCCAAAGACCCGCTGGCGATTGTCCGGGTCAAGGGGTTGGGCGCGGGCACATTCTCGCTGATCCTGGCGCTGATCCTCGGCAGTCCCTTCCCCGGCCTGCCGATCATGCTGGCGGCGCTGATTCTGGGCAGCCTGAGCTACGGCCTGAGCATCATCCTGTTCATCCGGGCGATGCGCGGCTTGGGCGCGGCCCGTACCAGCGCCCTCTTTGGAACCGCGCCGCTGGCCGGGGTCGGCCTGTCGTTCATCCTCTTCCGCGACAGCCTGCCGGGGCTGTTCTGGCCGGCCCTGCTGTTGATGGGGGCGGCGGCCTATCTGCTGCTGAGCGAAAAGCACAGCCACCGCCATACCCACGCGGCGCTGGAACATGACCACCGCCATCGCCATGACGACGGGCATCACAACCACGAGCATCCCGGCATGGCCGACCGGAGCTTAGAACACGCCCATCCGCACCGTCACGAGGCGTTGGAACACGATCACCCGCATGTGCCGGACATCCATCACCGCCACGGCCACGCCTAGCGCCGCCTAATCAGGTCTGCGCCTCATCCGGCAGGGGCGGCGGGACGGCCAGGAAGCTCAGCAGCAGGCCAATGGCTCCGGCCACGAAGGGCACGCCCAGCCACATGTGGATCGGCCAGTACAGGCCGCGCTGGTCGGTCAGCGCCACCGCGCCCATCGTCAGCAGGAAGACCGTGAACGGCGCGGTGAAGGCCACCAATCGCAGCGCCCCTGCCCGGCTCAGCGAAGGCTTGAGCGCCGCGATCAGCCCGTCGGTGAGCAGGCCACCCACGGCTGCCGCGACCAGCACGCGCCAGTATTCCGCCGCGAAGTCGAAGCGCATCAGCAGCATCAAGGTGGCATTGGCCGTGAAGAGCAGCGCCGCCGTCCCGAACGGGAGCATCCAGCGCCGCAGGAGCATCAGCAGCGCCCCGACCATCAGCGCCGCCGGGATCAGGATGGCCGCGACCGTCGTCACATTGAAGAAGTAATCGCTGCCGGAGCGTTCGGTCAGAAAGCCGGGGTTGCCCCAGATGCTCGCGTATTGCAGGAAGAAGGTGAGCAGCGAGAAGGTCATCAGCATGGAGAGGATCGCCGGCAGCAGATCGCGCCAACCGCGCAGTCCGCTGCGTCCCCAGGCTGCCCGCAGCGGTCCGGTCACGAACAGGAAGGCTCCGCTCGCCAGCAGCAGATGAGTCGGGCTGAAGAGCGCCTCAATGTTCTGCTCGATGCCGAAGATTTCGTGCCAGAGCATATCGCCCACGCCGCTGATCAGGAAGATGACGCAGCCGATCAGCGTGGAGAAGTAGCCGCGCGGCAGCGCCCGCGACCAGGCGTAGCCCCGGCCTACATTCCGGTACTGGGTATAGACCATCAGAATGCCGACCGAGAAGAAGCCCGAATACAGCACCGCGTGCCAGGGCGTGAAGAACGACTCCAGTTCGGCGATGTGGTTATGCGCCCAGCCATCCAGGAACAACCCGCCCAGAAACCAGGCCGAGGTCAGCACGGCCAGCCAGTCGAAGGCGCGGCTGCCCGCCGGATGGTCTTGCAGCCGTCCGCCTGTTTGTGGACGCGCCACCCCCGTCGATGAGATGCTCGCCATAGGGTAATCTCCTCTCCGCCCGTCTTCGATACCCATTATACGCGCGTCGAGGAGATTGGGTTCCAGGCTGCGGGTAAGGCTCCGGCGTTACGTCCCGACTTTGATGTCCATCCACACCGGGCAGTGATCCGACGCTTTGGGGTTGTCAGTGCCGATCCCCTCGAAGCGCGGCCCGGTGTAGCGATCCGCCCGTTTCGGTGTCCCGCGCCGCTCGATCTGCGGGGCGTGGGGGTTGGCCGTCGCCAGACTCTTGGAAAGCAGCAGATAATCCAACTGGTGATATGACGGGGGAATCTTGCAGGAGCGGTTGCCCTTGTAGAAATGCGTCCAGCGTTCCTCCGGCGGCATCCGCTCCACCACATTGACGAGCTGGCTCCAGCCCATCAGTTCCGCGAGGCCGGTCTCGCCCTGCTCATCCGTGTCCATATAGTCGTTCAGATCGCCCAGCACGATGAACGGCTTGCGTCCCGCCCGCGTCCCGAAGCGGCTGGTGATGATCTTCCTGACCTCGCGGGCCTGCTCCATGCGCTTGTCGCGGGTGTTGCGCCGCCCATTGCAGGGGTCTTTCTTGTCCAGCATCGATTTGAGGTGGTTGACGAACAGGGTCAGGATGACGCCGTTCGGCAGCAGGATGTCCACTTCCAGGCAGTCGCGGGAGAAAATCAGGTCGCCCTTCTGGTTGAGTTGGTGCTGGTAGCTTCGCACATGCACGATGGGATAGGCGCTCAGCACCGCCACATCGATCAGGCGGGGATCGTTGCCGTCGATGGCGACGCTGTAGGGGAATATCTTGCGCCCGCCCAGGAAGGTATTGCGGAAGCGCCGCAGCGTATCCAGGTTCTCGACCTCTTGCAGCGCCAGCACATCAGCCTTCAGCGCGTTGATCGCCTGGGCGGTGATGCGCTTTTCATCCTCGCCCGCGATCCGAAACATAGTCTGGTCGGCGAGCCAGCCATCCTGCACCGCTTTGTTGGGATCGACATTCTTCTCGAAGAGGTAACGCGCGAACAGGTTCTCCACGTTGAACGTGGCTACACGCACGGTGGTCATCGCTCTGGCCTTTCTCGGTCTCCGCGCGGGCCGATCTCAGCAGGCGAAGAACTGCTCCGGTTGTCCATAACGCAGCAGGCGCAGTCCTTCGAGCCGCAGCAGGCGCGGGTAGACCGCTTTGTACACGTCGCAGTACGGCGACTTCACATCATAACGTCCGGTGGCGGCATAGGTCTGGAGCGGGCAGCCGCCGGCGCACCAGTGACGCCACTCGCAGGTTTTGCAGCCTTCTTTTTCCGCCACCGGCAGATTATGGATTCCGCCGACGGCATCCCGAATCAGCGAAACCGGATCAGCCTCGGCCAGCGATCCCACCGGTTGGTGGACATGCATCTGGCACTGGCTGACCCGCCCATGATGGTCGATGACCACGTAGCTGCTGCCCACGCCGCAGGTATGGGTGTGCGCCTGGGCGAAGTTGGCGCGGTCGATCAACCCCTCCAGCAGCGAATACGGCGGCAGCGCCGCTTCAATCGACTCCAAGACCGCTTGAAGCGCGGCGATGGCGTCCTGGTTATCGCGGGCGGCCTGGCGCAGTCCGCGCGGCGTGACCGGACGCTCGAAGTTGAGCGTAAAGGGAACGTTCACGTCCAGCAGCCATTCGACCAGCGCCTTCACCCCCGGCAGGCTGAACTGCGTCACGGTGATGGTGGCGAACGGCGTTAACCCGGCATCCAGGAGCAGCCGTATCCCCTGGCGGACAGTGCGGCTGCTGCCCCGACCGCCCACTGTCGGGCGTTGGGCGTCGTGGGTGTCGGCCAGCCCATCAATCGAGACCATGACGCGGATGCCCAACGCCTTGAGCGACGCGGCCATCTCCGGCGTGAGCAGGGTAGCATTGGTCAGGATCACCGCTTCCAGGTCGATGCGCTCCTGCTGGCTCCGCGCCTGCGCCAGGCGATGCCAGTGCATCACCCGCTCGAATTGGAGCGTCGGTTCGCCGCCCGCGTACTTGATCTTGACGCGCTTATAGCCGTGCCGGACGGCGCTGTCGAAGATGGCCTGAATCGCCTGCTCGCCCGTGCTTTCGCTCATATGCTCGATGCTTTTCCGCACGTAGCAGTACGAGCAGTCCAGGTTGCAGGCATTGGTGACATGCAGCCAGACTTCCTGCGTCTCCGCCGCAGTGGGCAGCAGCGTCGTATCCGGCTGCCCCAGCACGCCGTAATCCACCAGCAAACGCTTGAGCGGATCAGGCAGCCGCCGGGGATCATCTTGCAGCGCGTCGATCACCTCCCGGCTGAGCAGCAGGCTGCCGCTGGTCGAATAGGGCGAATGAACAATCCAGTAGTCCGCGTTCAGTTCCACCATCGGGACCGGATCGAGCCGAACCCAACTCGATCCAGGCTCATCGATCTCGTCCCGGCTGACGGCCACGCGGCTGGTCGAACAGGCACAGTCCGGCTGCCAGTTGACGCCTGCTGGAGAAGAAACCTCACGAACAATCGACAAGGAAGACTGGATCATAAAAAGGTAATTTCCTTTTATGGGAGAGATGCGATGATAATGAACCCCAAACAACAGACTATCCCATTCATTATGGCCTGTCAACGGGGGTGGATGGGGTGAGAGTCGGCCTGCGCGGACGGTTTTCCCCGTGAGAATCGAAAAACGCGCCGCTTCCGGCGCGGAAACACCCATAAACTTGGGGGTCGCTTTGGCGGGACTCAGTCGTGCTGACCGAGTCCCGCGTGTGGTTTACAACTCCGGCGCGTCCGCGCTCAACCCCAGCATCTCATCCATCTCGTAGAGCATCGCGCCCAGACCCAGACCATGCTGCTTCTCGGCTTCCACAACAACCTGCCGCACCTGGTGGAGGAATTCGGTGCTGTAGCGCGTCAGCTTGCTGTAGATCAGTTTGAACATCCCCTTGTGCATCGATGTCCGGTCAGAGAACCGCAGGAAGCTGTCTACGGCCAGCGCGCTGAGCCGAACCGCCTCGAAGACGATCTCTTCCTGCTCCTTGTCCAGCTTTCCGGCAGGGGGAACCTGAGCGAACAGCATCGAGGCGCGCGCCCGGTAAATCTTGCCCATGATCTGCCAGAAAGCGTCGATCTGTTCATCCTTCGATGGCCGGGCATCACCGGTCAGGCGGTAGGCCGCCGGGATGACCGCTTCGCCGCGATCCAGCACCGCCGCAGCCTTCTCAGGTTCACCCCAGCGCAGGTACAGATCGGCCAGGTCTTCGCACGCTTCCGCGTATTCCACGGGCCGCTCGCTGCGAATCTGGTCGTGGTCGATCAACTGCCTGAATTGTTCAACCGCGGCCTGATACTTCTCTTCCGCCAGTTCCATATGGTTCTCGCCGCGTTCCAGCAGCGCCCAGTCGCGATACACCGATCCCAGTTCGCTGTGAACTTCCATCAGTCGGAGCGGGTCTTGCGGCTGCGCCTCGAACAGACCAACAGCCTGCCTGAGCATCGCCTCGGCATCGGTGTAGTGCGAGATGGCTTCCTGGGCATCGATAGCACCGCGCCAGTTGTTTGCCAGGGCGCGGTATACCTGCCCCAACGCCGTCAGCGCCAGGATTTGCCCGCGCCGCTCCCCGATTTTCTGGAAGCCGTCCAGCGCCTCCAGACAGTAGGCCAACGCCCGCCGGGGCTGGTCGCCGCGCAGATAGATCAGGCCGCGGGTATTCAGGCTCAGCGCCAGCGGGTAGGTGAGATTCAAGCGTTTACGTAAATCCAGCGCGTGTTCGATCCAGCGTTCGGCGAAGTCAATATCACCCAGCAGCGCGTAGGTGAATGCGCCATCGTTCAGCACATCGGCCAGTTCATCCAGCGCCCCTTCAAGCAGGCGGTAGTAATGCCGCGCCTGGTGGCTGTGTGTCAGGGAGGTGTGGTAGCGCCGCTGGCGGCGGTACACGTAAGCCAGCAGGTTATGCGCCCAACCCAGAAGCTGTAGGCGCGAGCGTTCCTGATGGCTCTTCTGGCTGTTCGCGCTTTTCTCGAACGTCGCCGCCGAGTCCTTGAGCAGATCCACGACAGCGTTCAGCGCGTTGAGGGCATCGTCATAGCGCCCGGCGAAAGCCAGTGCCTCGCCATAGTAGGTCAGCAGATTGCTCCAGAAATCGTGATGGACGGCGCCAAAGAGTTCATGAGCATCCTTCTGGACTTTGCCCGAAAGGGATGCATTGGGTTGATAACCTCTCGGCAGCAGATGGGCATACGCCTTCGGCCCGAAGTGCAGAATGGTCTCGGCGACCTGGATGGCCGTGTCGTAACTGGCGCGGGCATTATGGCGCTTGACCCAGCGCACGGCGCTGTCCCGTTCGATTTCGGCTTCAGTCAGCCCTAGACGTTCGGCCTGCTTTAGATTGTCGTCGATGTCGATGAAGCGCAGCATCTCGTCGCGGAGCTGCATATCGAAGCTGGTCTGGCGCTCTTTGATGGCCGCTTCGCTGCGCTGCACATAGACCTGATAGCCAACCGGCGGGTTCGCATAGAGTTGGTAATGCAGGTGATTGATCGCGATTTCGCGGCGCTGCTCGTCCGGTAATTCATCGCGTAGCTCCGCGTCATAATACTGGGTAACGCGCTCGAAAATACCCTTGAACAGCGGCCTCAGTTGAGGCTTCTGCATCCAGTGTTCGGCCAGGATGGTGTACATCTCATCGTGGAGGAACACCAGGTCGCCCCCCGGGCGGGTCTTGACGAAAGATAGCAGCGTCATGTCTTTCAGATATTGCCCGCATTGCTCTATCGACCAATCGGGAACCAGGTGGTGCAGCAGCCGCGCATTCAACCCGCGTCGCGTCGCCGCCAGATAGTCCAGCAGCCGTTCCGTTTGTCCTGAACCGCGTTCCTGGGAAGCCACCTCCTGGATTCGGTCGATCACCTTCGGGGCTGCCGTTGCCCAACCGATGGGCGGGGACTGCTCCAGTGATCGCAGGAAATCGTCATCTCGCAGGATCAAATCGACCAGCAGTCCGAGGCGGATCGGCAGCCCCTCGCTGATTTCATACACTTCCCGCCCGTAAGCGTCCAACGCGCCCTCGATCTGGTTGGCCGCGTTTTCGTACTCGTCGGCCAGGGTATCCTCGCCAGTCAGCCGCTCTTCTTCGGCTCGCCGCCGCGCCGTATTCATGATTTCGGTCAGGTACTGCCGCGACTCTTTTTCGTCGAAGGCGCTTAAGGCGCGCTCGCTCAATTCCAGATGCCCCGATTGTTGTGCCGCTTGAAAGGTAGCGCGGAAGAGATTCCACAGCCGTTCGCGCGGGTCATCAGGCCGTTTGCGCGGGCCGCGCCCGGCAAAGATGATTGCCGTGTTTTCCAGACGGGGAATGACCGACATCAGCCACCCCTTGACTTCGACCGTGATCTCCTGCGCCTGACCGATGCTCTGCACCAGTTCGCTCTCGAACTCGATCAACTCGGTCGTGTCGAAGGCCAGTAGCAGCCGCTCGTTCCGTGAAATCTCGTTGAAGCCTTCCACAAAGGCATCCGTCAACTGGCTCCGCATCGCTTCCAGCACGTCCGGCGGAGCCTGCCGCCGACGCATATCCTGGAAATCCGTCCGCATTCGGCGGTACTTGGTGAAGGCGCTCTTGTGCGGGTCCAGACTGTCGCGGATTTTGCGTTCGATGCCGCTGTTGCTGTGCTGTTCGGGATAGTACAGGTCGATATCCACCCAACGCACCTGCTGCTGCTCGGCATAGTCGAAGGCTTTCTTCAGCAGCCGCGTCTTGCCGATCCCGCCGTCGCCGATCAGGAGCAGCACCCGCGTTGGTTTACCATGCGCCCCAATCGTCTCCTGGATCGCCCGAATCTCGGCGCTGCGACCGATCAGGTCGGGCGTTTGTAACGCCATGTAGGGAATTTTCACCATCTTGGATCGTCCTTCGTGACGCGCGACCTCCGGTCGCGGACTAGGCGCTGGGGGCGCCGCCGTGGGAGGCGGCGTCACCGGCTTGCCGCCTTTTGTGCCTGCGGGCTGTAGACGCTGAATCAAACCTTCCACGACCTCGGTCATCTCGCTGCCCAGCAGACCCCGCAGCTCGCTGTCATTGTCGAACTCATCGGTCATCTCGCTGATGCCATCCGAGTCGAAGTACCGAGGCTGAACATGCCGGAACAGATCTTCGATCCCGGCCCGGAGCGCTGCGCTCGTTGCTCCTGTACCTGGCAGTTGCCCCCCTGCCGGCCGCTGGCTTTCCGCCAGATGATACAGGGCCTGGATCACATAGCTCCCGCAGTTTACCGGCATCCGCTCGATCCAGGCCTGATACACGGCCAGCGCCTGCTGATGCCGCCCGCGGAATGTCTTTTCCTCTTCCAGCAACGCCGACTGATTCATGATGTGCCGAACGCTCGGATCCACCCGGTAGCCGTGATGCGGCGAACTCCACCGCGCCAGATGCGTCCCCACCAACTGGCTGATGACGTCCTGAAAATAAGCATCCGGTTGCTGGAGCAGTCCGGGATCATTTTCGTTCGCCGCCAGGAAATCTTGTAGCAGCTTGATGTGGAAGTGCCGCAGCGTCGAAACGGCCGGGAAGCGCCGCCGCAGCGCGCTTAACTCGTCGTCGTTCTTCAGCACCAATTCATGGCGCAGCGCCTCGAAATCGCCCAGCAGCCAATCCCTGATCTCCATCAGTGCCTTACCCACCAGCCTGACCTGCGCCGCGCTCAAAACTCCCTGGCGAATCGCCACTTCCCAATCTTGGCTGCCTTGCAAGTGCTTGTCGATGTGATGCGTGGCAACCGGATACCCTGCCGAATACGGGTAGATCATCGCGACGCCGTTAACCTGTCGCGCCGTCGTTTCGGCATTGAACGGCTCCAACACGCTCAGCTTGATCCGCCGCCGCACCTCAAACTGCCGCCAGCGCCGCAAATCCTGGCGGCTGGACAGCACGAACAGCACGGCGTCCCGCCGCGTCAGCGGGCCGATGATCTGTTCCTCGAACGTCTCGACCGCACCGCAGTCCTCCAATGCGCCGAACGAGTCCAGAAAAAAGACCAGTACGAACTGGTCTGTCAGACTTTGGATCAGCCGCGTGAATCGCGCCCCGGCCGCGCGGTTGCGATCCGCGTTCCCTTCGGCATCGGCTGGCATCGGCTGCCCATGCTCCCGCAGTGTCGATTCGATCTGCTGCTGTGTGGCCGCGCAAAAAGCCTCCAGATCGAAGGGCCTGTCGGCGCTGCACTCAAGGTTTGCATAGACTCCGATACATCCCCGCCTGTTGCCCCGCGTATCCGGCCCGGCAAAAGCATAATCATCGTGGCAGCGGCGCAGCAGCCAGCTCTTCCCAATGCCCGGCACGCCAGAAAAGAGCAGGATCGGCGACCTGAAGCGGGTATTCGCCCGATCACGCAGCGAATCGACCGTCTGCCTGACCAGGTCCCGTTCCTCGTCTCGTCCAACGAAGGCTTCGCGGGCGTAGCTGATGAAGATGTTGTGGGATGCCTCTGTGGGTGTCATGAGTGCCTCCGCCCTGTGCCCCAACCCAATGAACAATCCGTTTGCGGCACCTGGCTGAAAAACATAATGAACGAGAAGAAAGTGAAGTCTTGCTCATTGTTTCATTGAATGCTCTGCCCGGAAATCTGATCGCGCCAGCGTTGACTCGCGCGTTCAAAGACTTCCCGCGAAATCTGAAAACGATCCACATCGGGGTCAAGCCGCAGGTGTTCCTGAATGGCCCCATTGATGATCCGCATCAGTTGTCTCGGCGCCCCACGCTTGCCTTGTAGTGCCAGATCAATGACTTCGTCCTGCAAACGAAATGGCTGCCCTTTCGCATCGGGAGTCAGCGCCACCGCGTCCAGGTCGGTGCTGCCGTTAGTGACTTCCCTCAGCCGATTCTCGATGAATGCAGCAAGTTGTCTTTCATCCCAGCAAATGAAGAACGGCTGCTGGTCGAAGCCGCCGCTGTCCACCACATAGTAGGTCTGCACCTTCCGAACCAGACTGATGTGGACAAAGAACTTGAAATAAAGATTCGGCAGTCCCCAAAGATTCGCGTGAAATAACTCAGCGATCATCCGCTCCATCTGTGGCACTGTCGCTTCCGGCCCCAGGTTCTCCTCGATCTGATCTACTAGCACGAAAACCGGACGCTTCAGTTCATTGCAGATCCGCCCCAGTTCTTCCAGCGGCCGGCTCCAATCAATCGACTGCGCCGGGAACATCGCAGCATATGCAGGCAGCTTTACAACCTTGTCCAGGATAAAGTAGGCGTGTTCTTCCACGGGAATCGGCTGGTCGCGGTTTGGAAAGTTGTAGTATTCGATGACATCGGCCTCGTCGCGTTCTTGGATGTTGCGCTTGAGCGATAGGCAGCTTGCCGTCTTGCCTTCCCCCCAGTGCGCGAAGAGGATGCTGTGTTCATTGATGAGCAGGTCGAAAAACCGGTCTCCGCGTGGTTGGTCTTCATCCGTGCAGGGGGGATAGGAATCCATGCGGGGAAAGCCCGTATAGATGACGTTTTCGAGGTAATACGACACCAGGTCTCCCTCTTCGTCTTCTGCCTTACGCAGCGACTTGGTGATGTCCCTGGGGTCGGCAAAAGGATTTTTGCTCCAGTGGGCTTTTTCCAGCCAGAGATTGATTCGCTCCCCAAGCGACAGGTTTTTAGCGGAGTTCACAGTGGCCCTCCGCTGTCACATTTACAGCATAGGATTGAATACACCATCTACACTGACTTTTGCGTGACAGCTTTGTGACAAGCTGACGATTTGTGACCATCCTCATGCTGTGCTTCCCCCCGATGTGCGGTCGGTGTGCATTAAACGGTAGCCTTTGCCCCGCACATTCGTCAGATAGACCGGGTTCTCCGGGTCGGGTTCAATCTGCTTGCGAATGCGTTTGACGTTCTGCCGGACGCTGTCTTCGCTCATCAGCACCTCGGACTTCTCCTGGAAGTCCACCCACGAAACGACCCGATTTGGACGGTCATACATGAACGTGAGCAAATCAAACGGGGTATCCGCCAGGTCGATCCGCCGCTCGCCGATAAAAAAGCTGTCCTGCTCTGGGTTGAACCACAGCGGCACAATCGTCGCGCGTGGCGGCGATTCGGCAGCGGCTTCGCCGAATGTCCGCCGCAGCGCCTCGCGCCAATCATCGATGCTCAACAGGTCTTGCTGGGCATTCAACCGCACATGCGCTTCCAGCAGATTCGTCGCCAACTCCAGCAGACGGCGCGGATTGCCCCCTGCCCGCTGCACGATGTCCGCGTCGATGATCGAACGCAGGCTGTCATCGCTCAACTGTCCCAGACTCATCCTTTTCTGATCGCTGAAGTAGCGCAGACGGCTTTGCAGCAAATCCGTCAGGTATTGCGGCTCCCAGACCATATCGCGCAGCCGCAAACGGTCTTTCCTCACGCCGGGATGGGCCATGATCCTGTCGCGCATTTCTAACGGCAGAAACCACTTGAATGGAGCCAGCGACACTTCCATCAATGGCAAATCGACCAGCATCATGATGATCGATTGAACCGCCAGGCCGAGATCGCTGGCAAACGGCCCCGGCTCATCCAGACCATCCACCAGGATGTACACCCGCTTGAAGCCCGCCTCCACCATCAATTCAGCGAAGTTTCGCAGCAGCTCGTTGGCTGCTACGGATTCCAGTTCCATCGCATCAGCGCGGGTATCGACCAGCCGCAGCAAGACCTGGACGAAGGGGAGTTCAATGAAATCGGTGTCGTCGATCCACACTTGCTGGAGCAGACGTCCGGGCTGCTTGTATGTGGCGACCTCGATCCAGTCCGGTTCAGAGGGGAGACTGCCTTCTGCCCGCCGCAGCCATCGGGGAATCCCTGTCAGCATGTCGAGTTCGTCCCGTGCGAAATGGTCGAAGAAGGCGCGTAACCGGATAAACCAACTGGGATCACGCGGGACAGGCAGGGTCGGGTCTTTTGCCAGATCGCGCAGATACGCCCGCAGTCCAGCCCGGAAAATCAATTCCAGATGGTCATAGGTGCGGATCGAATTCCGGTCTTTCCCCGCGCGTTCGGGGATCGTCCCCAACTGGGTGTATTCGACGGCCAGGATTTCGTTGGCCGCGCACTCGGCCGCCACCATGATTCGATGGGCGCTCTTGCCGCAGCCGCGTTCGGCAAAGAAGACGCTGCTGGCGTCTTCGTCTTCGTGGATGATCCGGTCATAGTAGGGGGTCGGGACGAAGTAATCCGGGAGGTCGTTCTGCTCTTCATTGGCATGACGGTGGCGGAAGGGATGCTCGAAGAAGCCTTGCCGTCCCAACCAGGCTTTCAGAGCATCGGGGGGGTAGTACGAAGTCGCCATCGCATCCTTCTGTCGAGGCATTGAACAGTCCCTCCACTGGTAAGTGTAGCCCAACCCTGCTCCACTCACAATGACACTCGTGTGACAACCTGCCTCGCTACGAAGTGCTTTCGCACCACATCCATTCCAGCAGCGGCTCCAGCGGTTTCGGCAGCGCCCCCTGATAGCTCAGCATCAGGCGGTAGCGTGCCCGCGTCATGGCCGTGAAGAGCTTGCGCCGCCCCTGAGTCACCGCCTCGGCATCGTCGGGCCGGGGGAAAACTTCCTGAAGGTGCGGCAGGAACACGGCCCGGAACTCCAATCCCTTGATGCGCTCGATATTCTGAACAAAAACGCCTCGCCCGTTCCAGGCCGCCCAGCGGTCGAGATGCCAGCGCCCGTGGCAGAGGATGGCGATCTGCCCGGCGGGCAGGCCTTCGCGCAGCAGCCGCTCGATCTGCCCGTCCACGAAGGCGGTCTCGGCCTCCCGGTCGCGGCAGGCCATCAGTACCGGCAGCGGGCCGCTGCCCAATTCGTAGGAGGCGAAGTCGGGCTGGGCTAAATCCTCGGTCGCCCGCAGCCCTTCGTCGGCTTCGATCAGGCTGTGCGCGGCCTGGCTGATCTCGCGCGTGGAGCGGAAGGGTACGCGCAGCACCCGCGACCGTCCGACGATGTGCAGCCCTTTCTGCGGCCAGGTGTACGAGCAGAAGATGCTCTGCGCCGGGTCGTCGCAGATGAACAGGC
Source organism: Anaerolineae bacterium (assembly GCA_016788965.1). Taxonomy (GTDB): domain Bacteria; phylum Chloroflexota; class Anaerolineae; order Aggregatilineales; family Phototrophicaceae; genus CFX2. Next base: position 27,244 of record JAEUQZ010000010.1, read on the forward strand.
TGCCCTCCGGCTTGAGCAGCGCCCGCGCCACGCCGATCCAGGACGGTGCGAAGTCCTGGGCTTCGTCGATCAGCACTCCGTCATAGGTCGCCCGCAGTGGATGCCTGCGCGTGGTCAGCACGTCCAGCGTCCGCAGGGCTACATCGTCCCAATCCCAGCCCCCGCCCTGAGTCTCCATGGCCGCCTGATGCGCCCGATACTGCCCGAAGAGCGCATCGATGAACTGACGCCGCCCCCGGTCGAGCCGCTGGCCGCGCCCGCGACGGTCGGCCTCCAGATAGGCTGCCGGGTCGATCAGCCCTAGCTCTTTGCGCCAGGCGAATTCCCCGGCCACGAAATCGGCGGTGAGTCCCTGCGCTTGCAGCGCGTCACGGGCGTGATCGCGCAGCCAGTCCCGCGCCCGGTTTGGATCGCGCCAGTCGCGGCCCAGGATGAAGCGGCACAATTGGTGGAAGTGGGCTACGCGCGCCTGTTCCTCCGGCAGCCCGATCCGCGCCCGCAGGTCGCGGGCCAGTTCGATGTTGAAGGTCAGCACCAGCAGCCGCGCTTCGGGATACAACTCGGCCAGATGCCGCGTCCGCCGCACCAGCACCAGCGTCTTGCCGCTGCCGGCCACGCCGCGCACCAGCCGGAGCGCGGCGTTTTCCGCCAGCCCGTGGGTCTCCTCCGAGTCCTCGTCATCGCCGAACATCGCCATCTGGCGGGGCAGCGTGGAATGCAGCGGCTCAGTAATCAGCCCGTACTGGGCAGCCGTCAGCGTCCCGATGGGCAGACCCTCGTCGTTCTCCACCGTCAGCGAGGGGTTCAGCACCTCGCGGATGATGTCCAGCATATCCAGCGAGAGCGGTCGTTCCAGCGGGAAAGTCCAGGGCAGCGCGTGGATGGCCTGCTGAAGCTGCGCCGCGCCGGTCAGAGACTCCTTGCCGATCACTACGCCGCGCGGCCAGATGCCCTTTTTCTCGAACTGCTGGATGACCGCGCGGGAAATGCGCGGCAGCGCCACCATCACCTGCCAGGGGAAGGCCAACCGCGTCCGGCCTTTGTACTGCTCCCAGAGTTCCGCCCGCGCCTCGAAGCGCCGCTTGAGGTCGTAGGCATAACCTTCGGCTGTCCGCACCGGGTTGTCGTAGCTGACCGCCTGACCATCGCTGCGGCGGGTGTGGATGCTGCGCTGGTCGCCCCCGGTCAGCTTCACCCAGTCCTTCACTTCCAGCACGACCACGCCATGCAGGGCGCTGACGATGACGAAATCCGGCTTGCGGCTGCGCCCGTCCGGGGAGATCAGTTGGGGTTCATGATGGAAGAAGAACTGCTTGCGGGGCAGATCGCGCAGCAGGCGGTGGAGGAGCTTTTCGCCGTAGGTTGGCGCGGGCAGGACGGCCATCAGGTTTTGGTAGGACGAACGTTTGTGCCAGGTTAGTGCCGCCAGTATAGCACATTCACGCTCAGGCCAGCAGCGTATCCAGCGCGGGATAGATCGCGCTCAGCACGGCCAGGAATGCCCGCGCCACCGGGCTGAAGCAGCCGCTCCGATCCCAGACGACCTTG
>JAEUQZ010001100.1 GCA_016788965.1 Anaerolineae bacterium
AAGCGTCTGACCCGGCGGAGTTCCGCTACCGGCACCATGATGGTTATTACGTGTGGTTGGAAAGTATCGGCACCTCTATTTTGGACGACGCGAAAAACTTTTCCGGCGCGGTATTCACTTCGCGGGACATCAGCGAACGGCGCTGGATGCAGCGGGCGCTGGTTGAGCAGGAACGTATGCTGGCGATACTGCAAAAGGAACAGGAGTTGGGGTCGCTCAAAACCCGTATGATGTCGCGGCTTTCACACGAACTCCGCACCCCGCTAGCGGTGATTTCGACCTCGTCTGATTTGCTGGAACACTACTTCCACAAGATGACGGATACACAACGGCAGGAACGACTGCAACAGATTCGGTCACAGATCAAGCACTTCACCAGCATGCTGGATAATATGTCGCTGGTGGTGAAGGGGATTAACTTCAACAGTGAATTCGCTTCGTCACCGTATGATCTTGAAAAACTGTATCAGGAGACCATTCATGAGATCCGCAACACGCTGAAAACCAC
>JAEUQZ010001101.1 GCA_016788965.1 Anaerolineae bacterium
AAGAAGTCGCCGCTATTGAGCCCGATGGTATTGTCGAAGGCTGACGGCGTCTGGCCAAAGAGATACTGCGTCGGAATGCCGTCCTGCGCCTGGCCGCGGTAGATGCGGCCCTCGACCGTGCCGCCGGGGCCGGTCACGACGGGATCGAGCACGAAGACCGAAGTGCTGTCGACCGCGTAGGTCCCAGGCAGCACCCCGGGCAGCGGGCCGAACTTGGCCGGCGTGGGCGAGGGCGACGCGGTGGGCGAGAACCGCGAGACGCTGGCCAGCGTGCTGCCCGGCGTGCAGCGGCTGGAGGATGGCGGCGTGTTCCTGATCGACACGCCCGGCATCGACGAGGTCGGCGGCGAGGCGCGCGAGCGGCTGGCACGCGAGGTCGCCGGCGGCGCCGACCTGATCCTGTTCGTCTGCGAGGGCGACCTGACCGCGACCGAGCTCAACGCGCTGCGCGAACTCGCCGCCGAGGGCACGCGCCCGATCGTGCTGGCGCTGAACAAGACCGACCGCT
>JAEUQZ010001102.1 GCA_016788965.1 Anaerolineae bacterium
GTGGCGAATCGCTCCTCAACCTCTTCCGCGGTCGCACCACCTACACCCTCTCGCGTTCCAGTCGTGTCACCCGCTACCGTCGACAGGGCGAAGAAGCCCTCTCGTCCAGCGAGAAAACCATTGTCGATCTGGAAAATAAGCTCGAATCCCTTCAGCAGCAGTTTCAGGCCGATGTGCAGGCCAGCACCGACAAATGGGCCAAGGTCGCCGTCGATGTGCAAGCCTACACCATCACGCCCTACAAAAAGGATATTCAAATCGAGTTATTCGGGGTCGGCTGGATTCCCTACTACTTCACCACCATCAACGGCCAACCCCTCCTGCTGCAAGGGTACTACTAGCCGTCAATCATGCAAGCGGGGGCACAAATCACGCATCGTGTGCCCCCACATCCCTGCGAGGTTAATTCACAAAACGGTACTTCAGCAACGTCCACAGCGCGATCGGCGCGTCCGTCCACTTAATCTTCTTGCCCTCGTGCCATTCCCGCCCGTTGTACGAAATCGG
>JAEUQZ010001103.1 GCA_016788965.1 Anaerolineae bacterium
GTTCGTCAAAGAGCAAGGCCTGCGGCATTTCTACGAGGCCGGCCGCGGCATCTGCCACCAGGTCTTCAGCGAGGAGGCCCTGATCCTGCCCGGCCAGCTGATCCTGGGCTCGGACTCGCACACCCCGCACTTCGGCTGGCTGGGCGCGTTCGGGGCCGGCATCGGGCGCACGGAGGTGGCCGCGCTGTGGGCCACCGGCGAGCTGTGGCTGCGCGTGCCCGAGGCGCTTCAGATCACGCTCACCGGCGCGCTCGGCCAGGGCATCACCACCAAGGACCTGTGCCTGGCCCTCATCGGCCAGTTCGGGGCCGACGGCGGGCTGTATTACTCAGTGGAGTTCACGGGGCCGGCCCTGGCCACCTTCTCGCTCGAAAGCCGCATGGTCATCCCCAACATGATGGCCGAGTTCGGGGTCAAGAACGCCTATCTGCCGCCCGATGACGCGGTCTTCGATTACCTGGCCGCGCGCCGCGCCCGCCGCCTGATCACTGACCACTCGATTACGCC
>JAEUQZ010001104.1 GCA_016788965.1 Anaerolineae bacterium
AGTGAGCCGCTGGTCGTCTACGGGCTGATCCTGGCGGCGACGGCGATGTTCATGGAGTCCGGGCAGGGCTTCGCTTACGCGCTGATGTCGACGGAGCTGGAGCGGCTGATCCGGCAGTGTGATCTGCCGTTCGCCCGGCTGGCCGGGCCGTTCGAGCACCACGGCCCGCGCAACCTGTACCTGATCTCCCGCACCGATGTGCAGCGCCGGATGGCTGCAGAGGTGCTGCGTCTGCTGCAGCAGGTGCATGCGCAGTTGTACGGCGGGGCCGGGCGGCGGCCACCGCTGGCGGTGCTTGAGCAGCCGGTGGTGTTCCCCTGCGGGGATGCGGCCGTGGTTGGCCGGGGCGTGGAGGTGGCGTCATGAGCGCTTTCCTGTCCCGGATTCAGCAGGTGCTGATACTGGCGGTGCTGGTGCTCGCCACCGGTTGCGCGACGACGGCGACGCCGGAGGCGGCGCGAGAGGCGCGCGACCGGCTGCTCGACCAGAGCGGCGTCACGACCGGTT
>JAEUQZ010001105.1 GCA_016788965.1 Anaerolineae bacterium
CCCGGGAAGGACTGCGCCGGCCGTGGCCGTACACGCCGGACACTGTCTCGGTGGTGTTGCTGCAGGCCGCCGTCAAGATCGTGACGCACGACGCGGCGCATGTCCTGCAAGCCCGAGAGACCTATCGGCGCGTGATGGCGAGCGCAGCCGCGCCGCCCCACAGCTCAGCACCTGTCGGCCGGGCAACGAGGGCGCTGCGTCGGGCACGCGAGGGTACGTCGGGCGTCGAGCGGCCGGTGACGTCGGTGTCCGAACTCGTGCGGCGCATCGACATGCTCTACGCGGCGTGCTTCGTGGTCCTCTCCTACATGGTCGGTCCGCGTGTCAGCGAGATCCTCCACCTTCATGCCGGCTGCGTGCGGCGGCTGGTCGGCGATGCGGCCGGCGCACCCGTGAGCGTGATCGTCGGCAGCATCTTCAAGCGCCAGCCCGGCTACGATGGCTGTCCCCATGAATGGGTCGCACCGCCCGTGGCCGTCCAGGCGATCTCGGTGCTCGAGGCGCTG
>JAEUQZ010001106.1 GCA_016788965.1 Anaerolineae bacterium
ACGACTGAAGCGCTGGTCGTGAAAGTACTGACCACCGGCGACATCGGAGACGGCGAAGTGCGCCATGTAAAGCTGGTCGGTGCGCCATTCGGAGGTGGTGCCGGCGGTGGTTTGGGGCGGTTGGATGGCGCGGCGGAAGATGGTGAACTGGTAGCCGAAGTGACGGCCTTCGGCGGTTTTGAGGTTGCCGGTGTAGTACCACCATTCGGTCTGAAAGTCGGGATGCGCGCCGAAATCCTGCGGGAAGCGCCAGTCGTAGGTGTCGATGGCGCGGGCGTAACCGTCGATGCTGGTATTGAGCGCGCCGAATTGGGCGCTGCCGGTGACCGCACCGTTCCCGGTGGAATCGATGAGGCTGAAGCCAACGATGACAATGGTGAGGCCGACAAGACCGAGCAGTATCCAACGCCACATAACGATCAATCAATCTCTGAATAGGTTCTGTTCAAAAGTTCACAAACGATCATACCATCAAATGAGCGCGATGATGCTGAGAAGTGGATGAA
>JAEUQZ010001107.1 GCA_016788965.1 Anaerolineae bacterium
CGGTTGATGCTGCTGTGCCTGCCGACCTGAGTGGCGACCATCGTCCCGCTTCCGGCGATACAGAACGAGCCGGAGACGATGGGATCGCCTTCGTTCTTCAGCACTGCGTCCGATTCGCCGGTGAGCTGCGACTCGTCCATCTCCAGCGCGTCACTGTGCAGCAAAACGCCGTCGACCGGGATGCGCATGCCTGGCTGGATCGGGATCACGTCATCTTTGACGATCTGCAGCGGCGAAATGCTGGTTAGCTGCCCGTCGCGCCAGACTTTGATGTCGTCTGCCGCCAGCGCCGCCAGTCGGTCCAGCTGACGCTTCGCCAGCGCCTCCTGAATCATGCCCAGGAAGGAGTTGGTGACGACGCTGAACCCGGCGAAGAAGAAGGTTCCATAGTCGCGAAAGAGAAAGACGACGACCAGCAGCGCCCCGAAGATCAGATTGAAAAGATTGAGGATGTTGTCGCGGAAGATGTCCCAATAACTGCGCCCTACGCGCGCCTTAAAATCATT
>JAEUQZ010001108.1:0-267 GCA_016788965.1 Anaerolineae bacterium
TTGCCCTTGCACACGTGCTCGAAGAACCAGCGCCACGGCGCTTCGGTCCAGGCTTCGCCGCCGGAGACGGTGATGCGCAGCGCCGAGAGGTCGAAGCGCTCGACCTCCTGGTCGCCGTAGCGCATCAGGCCGCGGATCAAGGTGGGCGCCACGCCGAGGTAGGTGACCTTGTGGTCCTGCAGCAGCCGCCAGAAGCGGCCGGTGTCGGGATAGTCGGGCGTGCCCTCGGCCACCAGCAGGCTGCCGCCGAAGTAGCTGGGGATGCAG
>JAEUQZ010001108.1:277-506 GCA_016788965.1 Anaerolineae bacterium
CATCGCGCCCACCATCCAGCCCATGTCGCTCATGAAGAAGAAGCGGTCGCCGGCGCGGAAGTCGCAGCAGATGTGCATGTCGCGCGTGACCATCGAGCCCAGGAAGCTCACGTGCGTCCACACGCAGCCCTTGGGCTTGCCGGTCGTGCCCGAGGTGTACAGCAGCACCGCCGCGTCATCGGCGGCCATCTCGGCGGTGGCGCGCTCGGCGCGCTGCGTCGCGACGGTC
>JAEUQZ010001109.1 GCA_016788965.1 Anaerolineae bacterium
TGGTTGGAGTATTTGCCGCTAAGGTTGCTGTTGGGCTAGAGATACAAACAGTTTGATTTGATCCCGCATTAGCAATACTTGTTGCAGGGTCTACCTGGATGGTCATTGTACTGGTTGTACTCGAACAGGTTCCTGCTGATATGATCGACCATTGTAAAATGTTGGTGCCTAATGTCAATCCGGTAACCGTTGTGTTCGCACTTGTTGAAGAGGTCACTACACCACCACCGGGTAATACAGACCAGGTGCCTGTTCCTGTGGTTGGCGTGTTAGCAGCTAAGGTTGCTGTTGGTGAACTGATACAAACGGTTTGGTTAGAGCCTGCGTTAGCAATACTCGTCGCCGGGTCAACCTGGATAGTCATTGTACTGGTTGTACTCGAACAGGTTCCTGCTGATGTTATTGTCCATTGTAAAACGTTTGTGCCTAATGTTAATCCGGTAACCGTTGTGTTCGCACTTGTTGAAGAGGTCACTACACCACCACCGGTTAATACAGACCAGGT
>JAEUQZ010000110.1 GCA_016788965.1 Anaerolineae bacterium
CTTCGAGCCAAACAGCAGCATCACCTTTCAGGTGAGCCTGGGACTGGGCGACATCGAACCGCCCAACACGGAAAATGCCCAGGACAACGTCGCCCGCATCACCGTCACGATTCCTGTGCCCAGCGAACCCACACAACCAGGAACCGCGCCCACGCCGGCCGTTCCTTCGCTGGAAGAGATCCTCCGGGCGGTGCTGGCTCCCCTCAACATTGAGGTCGATCTGTCCGATCCGACCCAGTTGGTGGTGCTGGTCGGGGTGTGCGCGGGCGGATTGGTGCTGCTCTTCCTGCTGATCGTGATCGTCCGGCTGATCTTCCGGCGGCAGCCCGTGGCGACGGTCTGGCAGCCGCCCTATGCCAGCCCGGTGCTGGCCGACCCGAACACGCAGGCGGGACGCCGCCAGCAGTGGCAGTTTCATGCCCAGAACAGTCAGGCTCCGGTATTGGCGGCGGCTGAAGAAACGCTGCAAATCCGCAAGCTGCTCAGCGGCGTGGATGGGGCGAATCTGGCGGGCTGGCAGGTAACAGGGCTGCACCTCGTCCAATACGACATGTACGGGCGCATCCATCGCAGCCAGATACAGGCCAGTCGCTCCGCAGTGAAGCGGCTGAACGGGGTGATCCGTCAGCGGGCGCAGCTTTCGCCTGAACAGACGCGCAAGCGGCTGCGGCCGGTCGCTGCCGATCTGGTCAAGCGGATCGGCAAGAAGTGGAATGACCGCACGGCCATGCTGCCGCTGGCGCTGGACATCCGCTGGCAGGGCAAGGTCGGCGAGGCGCAAATCTGGTTCGAGTTGATGCGCTGCCAGCGTGGACTCTGGCACATCCTCGACCGCTGGATGCCGGAGATGGCCGTCACGGGCAAGACGCTGGACGAGAACTTCACCTATACGCTGGCTGGTTTACGCGGCGGAGAAACCCTCAAACGGCTGCCATCCCGCCTGGAAGAAGACCTGATCCTGGTGTTCCTGGATGTTCTCACCCCGCAGACGGTGCAGGCCGCGCCGCCGCCCCGCAGTCCCGCCCCGACCGATCCACACCTCAAGCCGCTGGATACGGCCTTCTGACCGCTGCCCAGAATCAAACGAGGCCGGGATCACTCCCGGCCTCGTTCGTTGCTGCTCGAAAACGGTGAAAGAGAGCCTAGCTGCCCGGAGTCACAGCCAGCGCCACGCCCGGCTCGGTCGGGGTTCCGACGGCCGCGACGAAGTAGTGGTTGTTGGCTTCCAGGGTCGTGCCCGGCAGATCAAGGATGATCGGGAAGTCCGAACCGGTCGGGGTGACGCTCAGGTCATAGGTTCCCGCCGGGACATCCAGGGTCGCCACGCCGTCATTGCTGCCCAGCTTGCCGGGGTAGCCCAGGACGGGGACGATGGCCGCGCCGCCCGCCTTGACATCGACCGTCGGAGCGCCGTCGATGGCATGGAAGACGGTCACCCGGGCGGAACCCGCCGGGATCGGGCTGTGATCTTCGACGATGACCTGGGTGGTGAAGCTGCCACGGCCGCGATCAAACGTGCCGATGGCGGCGACGGTGATCCACGCGCCAGCCGGGAGTTCAAAGTCCGCCGGGGGCTGAAGCGCCGAGGCAATGGTCAGGCCCGCCGGGGCAACGGCGATGTTATAGGTTCCAGCCGGGACTTCGATCCACGGGGTGATTTCCGGGAAGGCCAGACCCTGGATGTCCGACTTCACGCCGTCGATGTAGACATCGACCGCGGGAGCATCCGGCGAGAAGTGGGCCACGCGGATCTTCACGGTATCGCCAGCCGATTCAGCGGCAGGGGCGGGTTCGGCGGCAGCGCCCTCAGCGGGCGGCAGCAGCACGGTGTCGATGACGTGAATGATGCCGTTCGAGGCTTCGATGTCGGTCATCACGAAGGCCACATTGTCATTCAGGAACAACTGGCCGTCGCGCTTGGTGACGGTGATCGCGCCGCCTTGAACGGTGGTCAGCGTTTCGGAGGCCGAAATCTGGCCGATGAACAGCTTGCCCGGAACTACATGATAGGTCAGGATGCTGGTCAGGAGCGCCTGGTCAGCCAGTGCCGCCGCCACGGTATCCGCGCCCAGCGCCTCGAAGGCCGCATTCGTCGGCGCGAAGACAGTGAACGGGCCTTCGCCGCTCAGCGTCTCGACCAGGCCAGCCGCCTGAACCGCCGCCACCAGCGTCGAGAAGTCCGGGTTCCCGGCGGCGATCTCGACAATCGTCTGATCCTGTGCCATCACGGGCACAAGCCCGACCGTCAACACGGCCAGGACCCCCAACAGGACGATCAACTTACGCATATCTTCCTCTTTCAGTCGTTTGATGCAATTTACACGCGCACTTTCCCGATGTTTAACAAGCCATCATGAGGCGCGATGTAATTTAATATGAACAGTTCATGAATCAAGTGAATCAAAAGCGGCAGCGCCTCTCAGAGGGCTGCCGTTTAGAGATTATGGGCCGGTCGATAGGGTAGCGAGTTTCGCCTTATTGACCCAGGCTGGTCGCTTTGACGACGACCTGGGGCGCGTCGGCGGGGCCAATCGCGGCTACGAAGTAGGCCGTGTTCGCCACCAGGATCGTCCGCTTCAGGTCGAACAGCACGCGCACGGTCTCGCCCGCCGGGACGACCTGGAGGTCGTAGACACCCGCCGGAACGGTCAGCGTAGCCGCGCCGTCATTGCCGCCCAGCTTGCCGGGGAAGGCCAGCAGATCGACGATTTTGCTGTCGCCCGCCAGCACATCCACCGGGACGACGCCTTCGATCCCGTGGAAGACGGTCACGCGCGCCTGACCCGCTTCCAGCGGGCTGTAGTCTTCGATGATCGGGGCGGCTTGCAGCGTACCGCTTTCCAGTGAACCGACCGCCGCCACGGTGATCCAGGCATCGGCGGGCAGGTCGAACGTGGCCGGGCCGATCACGCGCTGGCGTTCGGCAGTGATGGCGGCCACCTGATAGCTGCCCGCCGGGATTTCCACCCAATCGCTGATGCTGCCGAAGGCCAATCCCTGAATCGGGGTGCGCGTGCCGTTCAGGTAGATGTCCACAGTCGGGGTATCCGGCGAGAAATGGGCGACACGGATGTGCAGGGTGGGGGCTTCGGTCTGGGCGCTGACCACCGAGGTGAGCGCGGCGATCAACATCAGGGCGAGCAGCAGCGGCAGGGCAACGGCCTTAGTACGCATCATGAGGAATCTCCGTCGTTAAGTTCAGGACTGTACCGAATGAGTGCAGCCTACCTTAACCGGGGCGTGTTAATGCTGTGCTAAGCGCCGATCAAAGCTCATGCGGGAAAAGTTAAGATCAGACGTTACGCAACTGTAGATCAGAACCCGTGAGTTATGGAGTTGATTTCTTTCGGTAACCGACTTGTAGAGGGAATGGGTGGCGCAGAGGGAGATTTGATCGGTTCACCGTTTGCCTTGTTCAATAATCCACAGCATCAAACTCCAGGTGTTGGCAATGGCGCACAGCATGAGCAGTACTGAGGCCAGCCAAATCCCTAAAAATGCCAATGCCCATTGCCCGCCCAGAAAACCCAGGCCGGCGATGGGGATAAGGATATAGCCGGTGATGGGGGAGATAATCAGCCACAACCGCTGCCAGCGATTGAAAATCTGCTGCTCGTTATTCATCCGAATCAGGCGCCGCGCCAGACGGGATGCACGTATCAAACCGAGTGCGCCGCCCCCCAGCAAGAATAAGCCCGTGCCGACCGCAGTGGAATCGGGGACAAGCATGAGAGCCGCTATCAGCAGCACGGATACAAAATAGATGATGTTGGGGGTAACAAAGGTCGGAAAGCTGCTGAGCGTTTCATCGTTGACCAAATGAGTCCCCAACGACAGCGCCACAAACATTAAGCCCATTAATCCTGCTGAAGCGCCGCCCATCATGAAGTAGAAATTTCCCCAGCCCTGCAGGGCATTCGAGAACAGTACGTCCATACTGGTGTAGCTTTCCTTAATATGGATTCATGCCAATGGTTTAGCTCTGTTCGCTGCGTAACGTGAGTTAAGATTTATCGGAGCCGCCGCTGTCCTCGAAGCTGCCCGCGACCGCGTAGATCAGCACGCCGATGGAAGCGATGGCGAAGCTGCCGATGATGCCGAAGGCTTGCAGCGCCCCGAAGAGCGGCCCGGCGCGGGTATCCATGTGCGAGCCGAAGCCGACCACATCGGCCATGCCGGTCATGACCGCGAACAGAATGCCGGTCAGCGCCAGCCGCACGCCGATCTGCTGTGGCAGGTTGGCTGTGCGCCCCACATAGAAGGTGAACTTGACGTAGATCAGTGCGCCGATGATGAGCAGCGTGAATCCGGTGAGGATGGTCACGATCTGGACTGTGCCGATGCCCCGCGCGGGTTCCAGGCCGGTGACGCCGGGGAACAACCCCATGAAGGTCAGCACCATACCCAGCGCCCCGAAGGCGATGCCAAACTGCGCGACTCGCTGCATGAGGCTCCCTCAACTGGCAGGCAGCGCCTGCCGCAGCTTCCGCAGCATGTTGCCGCTGAGGATCGCTTCGATGTCCGCCGGGCTGTAGCCGCGCGCTTTCAAGCCATCCCCGATCTTGACCAGATCGGCGACCGAGTCCAGCCCGTCTGGGATGTGTTCCCTACCAAAGCCGCCGTCCAGATCGCTGCCGATGCCGACGTGGGCGGAACTCCCGGTCAACTGGCAGACCATGTCGATGGCGTCCAGGACAATGGACAGCGGCACTTTCGACTTGGGATCGCCTTTCTTGTAGTCATCCATCAGAAAGGCGTTGAACAGCACGATGCCCATCACGCCGTCGCGTTCGGCCAGCTTGCGGATCATCGCATCGGTCAGGTGGCGGTCGCTGTTGCGGAACTTGCGGGGATTGCTGTGGCTGGCGATGATGATGCCTTCGTAGGCATCAAGCGCCTGGAGGCAGGCTTCCTCGGCCATGTGCGAAACGTCCAGGATGGCGTTGAATCCCGCCATGACGCGCAGCAGTTCGTAGCCCAGCTTGGTCAGCGGGCCGGGCTGACCGGTTCCGCCGCTGTAGCGGGTGGCCTGCCACGCCGGGCCGACGATCCGCACGCCGCGTTCGTACCACTCGGCGAACTGCTTCGGTTGCAGAATCGGATCGGCATTTTCCATCAGCAGCACCATCCCCTGACGGTGATCGGCCTCTGTTTTCCCATCCGCCCACGTCGCCAGCACCCGATCCAGATCGGCGGCCGTCCGCACCATCTGCACCTGCTCGGTCGAGTCGGCCAAGCGCTGGTAATAATCCCACTGCGCCAGCGCCAGCTTGTGTGCCTGATTGGGCGTCCGGTAGCTGAACTTGGCCCAGGGCGTGGTCGGGTCGCCGTCATCCGGGGCGACGAACAGCGTGGCGAACACCAGTCCCACTCGTCCGGCCAGCGCGTCCGGCAGGCCGAGCGTGGCCGTACCCCGCCGCGCCAGCAGGGCGGGGTCGTTCTCGGTCGCGCGGGTATCCTTGATGGCCCGGCGGTAGTCGCGGTTGTAGCTCAGCGCGTTGTAGGCAATATCCTGGTGAGCATCGAGGACGATCATGTTGAGTCCTGAAAGGGGTTGCTTGAGGTTCAGTAGGCTCTATTGTATGCAGCCGAACTTAAAAAATCCAAAAGACGGTGGACTGCCGTAGTCCAGGTCAGCTTCTTATCGTTCGTTCAGGGTTTCTCCCGATGGATTGTAATCCGGCTGTAATCCAGACCCCGTACAATCAGCGCATGGCAAAAGCACAAACCATCCTGATCGTCGATGACGAGGCCACCCTGCGCGATGTCGTCCGCCGCTACCTGGAACTGGACGGCTTCGGCGTCCTGGAGGCCGAGAGCGGGCCGCAGGCGCTCGACCTGCTGCGCCAGCACAGCGCCGACCTGATCCTGCTGGACATCATGCTGCCCGGCCTGGACGGATTCACGGTGACGCGCTCGCTGCGGCATGATCCGGACTTGCAGGCCAGACACGGCGCGGTTCCGATCATCATGCTCACCTCACGCGGGGATGAGATCGACCGCATCACCGGCTTTGAACTGGGCGTGGATGACTACGTGGTCAAGCCCTTCAGCCCGCGCGAACTGGTGGCGCGGGTTAAGGCGGTCCTGCGCCGCAGCGCGCCGGACGCGCCTGCCACCGAGCAGCCGCTTACCTTCGCCGATCTGCATATCGATCCGCTGCGCCGGCTGGTGACGCTGCGCGGCCAGAAGATCACGCTCACCGCCAAAGAGTTCGATCTGCTGTGGTTTTTCGCCCGCCATCCGCAGCAGGTTCTCACCCGCGACCAACTGCTCAATCAGGTGTGGGGCTACGAATTCTACGGCGATGAGAACACCGTCACCGTCCACATCCGCCGCCTGCGCGAGAAGATCGAGCCGGATCCCTCGCAGCCGACCTATATCCATACCGTGCGCGGAGTAGGGTATCACTTTGACCCGTTCTAGCCTGTTCCCACCGCTGGGTTTGCTGGCGACGGTGCTGGTGGCTTTCGTCGCTGCCATGCTGGTGGTCGTGCCCATCTTGCAGCCGCCGCTGCAAGACCTCCAACTGCTGCTGCTGTTCATGGGCGGCAGCGGAGTCGCTACCGTCAGCCTCATCTATGTGCTGTACCGCCAGCGTTTGCTTCAGCGCTTCAACAGCCTGCGGTGGACGCTGCTGGCGATCATCCTGCTGACGGTGCTGCTGGTTTTCGTCAATGTGTTCATCACGGCGCAGTTGATGTTCATCAGCCAGCACGACCTGATCCTGACCACCGCGCTGCTGATCTTCGCCGGGTTGATTGCCACCGCCTCGGTCATCCTGATCGCCGGGTCGCTGACCGAGCGGATCGAGCGGTTGGGCGGGGCCATCCGGCGCATGGCGCGGGGCGACCTGCGGACACGCCTGGCTGTGGACGGCAACGATGAACTGGCCGGACTGGCCGCGCTCTTCAACCACATGGCCGAGCAGTTTGAAGCGGTAGACCGCGAGAAGGCGCTGCTGGAACAGAGCCGCCGCGATCTGGTGGCCTGGGCGTCCCACGACCTCCGCACGCCGCTGGCCTCGATCCGCGCCATGAACGAGGCCGTCCTCGACGGCGTGGTGACAGACGCCGAGACGATCCATCGCTATCGCCAGCAGATTCACCGCGAGACCGAACACCTGGGCCGCCTGATCGATGACCTGTTCGAGCTGGCTCAGATGGACGCCGGGCATCTCAACCTGACCCGCAAGCTGACGGCGCTGCCCGATCTGGTGACGGAGACTCTCGCCAGCATCAGCGCCCGCGCCGCGCGGAAAGGCGTCACCATCCACAGTGACCTGCCTGCCGATCTGCCGCCGCTGCACATTGCGCCCGACAAAATCCAGCGGGTGCTGTACAACCTGCTGGACAACGCCATCCACCATACCCCGACGGACGGCTGCGTGACGCTGGCCGCGCGGCGGCTGGCGCAGGGGGTGCAGATCAGCGTGCATAACACCGGCTCGGTCATTCCGCCGGACGATCTGCCGCGCGTGTTCGAGCGCTTCTACCGCGTCGAACGGTCGCGGGCGCAGGATGGCAGCGGCTACCGGGGGACAGGGCTGGGGCTGGCGATAGCGCGGGGCTTTGTCGAAGCGCATGGAGGGCGTATTGATGTGAGCAGCGACGCGGCCCAGGGCACAACCTTCACCTTCAGTCTTCCGTAAGGCGGGCGTAATCCATGCGTAACCTCCACTTTATCGGCGCGGGCTACCGTGAGGAACGTCGGTCAGGATGCGGCCTGCGCCGCATCCTCTGGCGGACGTTCGTTCAGATAAACCGCTCAGGAGGTTCAAGATGCGTACTCGATTGATCGTGGTGCTGCTGGTGCTGGTGATGGCCGCTGCGCTGACTGTCAGCGTCCAGGCTCAGGATGAGATGATGCTGCATGTCTGCGATTCGACCCTCATCACGCTGCTGTACATCGCCGAGCATGACTACGGCTTCCACTCGATGATGGATGTTTCGACATTCGATAAGGGGCAGTTCGCGCCGCTCTTCGACGCGATGATGGCCGAAATGTCCGGCGAGATGATGGAACAGCCGGAAGCGACCATGATGCCCGAAGGCGAGATGATGATGGAACCGATGGAGGGCGTGACCATGCTCACTCCAGTTACAATCGCCGATGAAGACCCGGCCTGTACTGAACTGCGTAACGAACTGGATGCCTTCCTGTACAAAGCACTCACTGAAAAGATGATGATGATGCAGGGCAGCTAGACTCTGCGGCCTTCATTCTCGATCCCTCCCCCGGCTGCTGATCGCGGTTGGGGGAGGGGTCTGGACAAAATGGAACCGGACGTGACGGGGCTTTTACTGTCACGATTGTAAGGAGAGGATGAACCCCCAACATGACCACCGAATCCCGACCGACACTCTGGATGGGCGCCCTGGTGGGCGCATTCTGGACGGTGATGCTGATCGCCGTGTTTGCGTTAGCGGCGCAGCTTCTCGGCACGCCCTTTGTGCCCTTCGATGTCTTCGACTGGATGGCGCGGGTTCTGCCCGGCGACATCATCCGTTTTGGTGTCGGCCTCATCGTTAGCCTCATCCGCACCTTCCAGTTGGGGGAAACCTCCAGCGTCGCCAAGCTGGGTGAACAGATCATGGCCGTGGCCGGCCTGTTCGTCACCGGCATCGTCATCGGGGCGCTGCTCTTCGCTGGACTGCGGGCACGTCGTATCCAGGGGCAGACCGCCATCCGCCTGGGATTGGCCGTTGGCGTGATCGCGGGCATCCTCATCGCGCTCATCAGCCTGGGCGTCAACCTGACCGCGCAGACCTCCGATCTCGTCAGCGCCGCCTGGATCATCGCGCTCTTCGCCGCCTGGGGAACCGCCCTGGGTTGGTCGTATGACCGCCTCAGCGGAGCCGAATCTGCTGCATCCCTGTCCACAACCGCGCCAGCCTCCGTCCAGGCCATCGACCGCCGCCGCTTCCTGGTGACGCTCGGCGGCGCGGCGGCTGGCTTCA
Organism: Anaerolineae bacterium; assembly: GCA_016788965.1. Taxonomy (GTDB): domain Bacteria; phylum Chloroflexota; class Anaerolineae; order Aggregatilineales; family Phototrophicaceae; genus CFX2. Next base: position 8,961 of record JAEUQZ010000110.1, read on the forward strand.
CGGTGGTCGGAGCCGGAGTCAGCGCCCTGCTCAACGCCCGCTCGACCTCCGCGGCTGCTTCGGCGGTGCAGATCACGCCCGCCCCAGGAGCCACGCCCATCCCGGTGGAGGATCAGCCCTGGTCGGCCACCAACAAGCTGCCCAACGCGGCCGATCCGCTCAACCCCGCGCCGGGCACGCGCCCGGAGTTCACCCCACTGGCTGATCATTACCGCATCGACATCAATCTCGTCCCGCCGACCATCGTCGAGGAAGACTGGACGCTGACCGTCAACGGCCTCGTCGAAAATCCGCTGACCCTCACGCTGGCCGACATCCGCGCCAACTACGAACCCATGCACCAGTTCGTCACGCTGGCCTGCATCTCCAACCCCATCGGCGGCGACCTGACCAGCACCACCCGCTGGACCGGCTTCAGCCTTCAGCAGCTTGTCGAGCAGGTCAAGCCGCAACCGACTGCCACCCACCTCCGCATCGATTCCGTCGACGGCTTCACCGAGTATCTGGCGCTGGACACCATCCAGAACGATGAGCGCGTCATGCTGGCCTATGCCTGGGACGGCCTGCCGCTGGAAGTCAAGCACGGCTTCCCGCTGCGCGTCTACATCCCCGACCGCTTCGGCATGAAGCAGCCCAAGTGGATCGTCAGCATCGAGTTCGTCGAGCAGTGGAGCGAAGGCTACTGGGTGCGGCGCGGCTGGGATGCCGAGGCCATCATGCGGGCCACCACGGTGATCGATACCGTCGCCGTCGAGGATGTCATCCAGCGCAGCGATGGCACGAAGCTGATCCCCATCGGCGGCATTGCCCATGCCGGCGCGCGCGGCATCTCCCGCGTCGAGGTCAAAGTCGATGACGCCGATTGGGTCGAGGCCAACCTGCGCCAGCCGCTCTCCGCGACCACCTGGACCGTCTGGCGTTACGACTGGCCGTTCGCCGAGGGCGACCACACCTTCAAAGTTCGCTGTGTCGATGGCGATGGCACACCCCAGATCGAAGACCATGCCGGGGTCAGCCCCAGCGGAGCCACCGGCATCCACGCTGTCCAGCGCAGCCTCTAGTGTTGCGATAACCTCACGGCCAATGGTAGGGGCGCGGCGACGCTGCGCCCTCCCATCCTCCCCTTCCCATTCGACGGCGAAAGGGGAGGGTTACGCAGCTTCAATTGAGGTAACGTAAATAAAATCCGAATTATTCATGCAGCCTATTGACAGCATTCTCAATAGTCTGTAGCATGATGGATAGTGGTTTATCTTCCACTCATCCGAATCGATTGATCTACCGAGGAGAACTCATCATGCTGTATATGCCGCGCGAAGAAGGTCAGGGCCTCGTCGAGTACGCTCTGATCCTGGTTCTGGTTGCTGTCGTCGTCATCGTCATCCTGGCGCTGCTCGGCCCGGCCATCGGCAACATTTTCTCGAACCTCATCCGCTCGCTCTAGTCAGCGGCCGTCGGTTCACCGAAACGAAAAAGACGCCCCCAATCGGGGGCGTCTTTTATTGTCCGTCTATCTCGGCCGCCCGCGCCGTCGCCGTGGCGATCAGCAGCGGCCGCTGCGCCGTTGGCGCGGCCTGAACTGTCGCCGGGAAGTTGGCGGCCTCCTGAGTGGTATGCGGCAGGTTGCGCTCCACGTAGGCATTCACCGTCGCCCCGACCTGGGTCGCCAGCGTGTTGTACTCTTCCTGCGGAGCCTGGATGCCGAAGACGCCCACCAGGATCACCCCTAGGATGAACCACACCAGCGCCAGCGCCGCCAGCCAATAACCGATGTTGCGGTTCTTTTCCCGCGTGCGCGGCGTCAGCACCGTCATCGGCCGCCCGGCCTCTGCGGTCGAGAGCGCCTCGATGCGCCCCTTCAGCGCCGCGAAGTGATACCCCTGGCTGAAGTCCAGCGCCGCCAGATGGTCGATCAGTTTGGGCAGCGCCGTTGGGCTGGCGATCACCGGGATGATGTGCTGCCCGCTATCGAGCGCCTGGATGAGCGCCGCCTGTACGCCCGCGTCGCTGCTCCCCGCCGGGGAGATCACCGCGATCAGCATATCCTCACGCCGCTCGGATACCGCCTCCTGAACGGTATAACCCACCTTCTGCAGATCAGCCTTGATCCGCTCCGCCAGCGGTTTATCCGCGCCCGCATTGATCACTGTCAGCATATGCCCTTGCCTTCAACTTTCTCTCGAATGCGCTCTGTGTTCTCTGTGTCTTTGTGGTGGTATTCTGCGCTCATCACCCCTCGAATGTCCGAATCGCGTTGACCACATCCCAGCGTTCCGCGTCACTCAGCCCCGCATCGCAGGCCGGAATATCCCGCCAGCCATCGCGCAGCGCGAAGTACAGCTCTTCATCCCGCGTGCGCGGCAGCCGTTCGATCAGCGGCTTCAGGTTGGCCGTCTGCCACGCGGGACACTGCGCCGCATAAAGCGCCCGCCCGCGCTCAATCGAGGCTGCGTCCGGCAGCGCCGGGTTGACCACCTGCGGCGCGGGGTTGATCTGCGCCTCGTACTGCGCCTGGCTGTTTCCGATCACGGCGAAGCCCAGGGCGCTCAGCAGCGCCGTCCCCACCACTGCCAGGATCGCCACCGTGATCGTAAACGGGTTCAGGTCAAGCTGGCGAATCCAGCCGCGTGCCGTCGGGGTAATGGCCCAGCCCAGCGTCCCGATCACCAGCGCCAGTGCCACCAGCATCGGCGCGGTCGGCGGCTGCGCCTGCTGGATGGCCGCGCCCTCGGTGATCGTCCAGGCCAGCGCCGTATCCCGCCGCGTCCCGTCCGGCTCGGTGATCTGCACGCGCGACCACCACAGCCCTTCGCGGTCGATGTCACCCCCAGCCGCCACATACAGCCCGCCGCCTGAATCCTCGGCGGCTTCCCAACTGCCCCGCCGGTCGCGCGCCGGATCGACCATTTGCAGCCGCGCTGTCAGTCCTTCGACGGGCTGGCCGTCCCGCGACACGGCCACATCGGTCGTATTGATCCCCGGCCCGCCGGGGGTCAGCGTCACATTGATGGTCAGGTCATCTACTAGCGCCACGCCGCGCGGAGCCGGAACTGACTCGCGGATGAAATCCGGCACAGGCACAGGCGACGAACTCAGCAGCCCGACGCTGACCAGCACCGCCGCCCCGATCAGGCTTTCCAGCCGCAGCGTCGGCACGAATCCCTGCGCCCGGCTGCTTAGCGATTCCCAGCGGCGGTAGCGTTCCGGCCGCAGCGCGATGTGATGCAGCGCCCCGACGGCCACCAATCCCGCCGCCAGAATCAGCTTGAAGACCAGCGCCCCGCCGAACTGCGTCTGCGCCACATCATCCGGCGCGGTGATCCAGTTGGAGGCGCTGTACAGCCCGCTGGCGATCACCAGCCCCAGGCACACCACCGCCCAGCGCGAGAACCGCTGCATGACGGCCAAGAGCGCCGTTCGTCGCGCCTCGCCCGTGTAGGGAGCCAGCGCCACCGGCAGCACCAGCGCCAGCGTCGCCATCCCACCCACCCAGAAGCTCACCGCCAGCGCGTGCAGCCAATCGTTCAGCACGGCGACCCACGGCCAGCTAATCGCCCCAGCGGCGTGGCTCGTCACGCTGAAGGTGGCGATCACCAGCGTCATCGCCCAGACGTTGGCTGTCCAGAATGCCCGCACGACACGCGGCTGTTCTTTCCGGTAATACAGGCTGGCCGCGAACGCCGCCGCCACGATTCCCAGCAGCACCATCCGCGCCGTCCACACATCGCCGAAGCGCGTCCCCGTCCGCACCACCGTCCAGAGCTGCCCGCTGATAACCTGCCCGATGTCCGTATCGAAGAAGACCGCCGCTTGCTGCACCAGCGCCAGGACATTCCCAACCAGCGCCAGCCCCAACCCGGCGATCACCAGCGCGTTCAGCCGCCCCATCACCCGCGGCGGCAGCAGACCGGCAGGATAGGCCGGATTGCCCCAGGCCGGGATCAGCAGGCCCGCATAGCTGGCGAACAGCCCGAACAGCATCACCGCCGAAATCAGCGTCAGCGCCCGCCAGACGATCTCCAGCGGCTCGATCTGGTAACGCGCCCCGCCCGCTTCGA
>JAEUQZ010001110.1 GCA_016788965.1 Anaerolineae bacterium
CCGGCAGCATCGCGTAGAGGTCGCGAATCGGCGTGAAGACTCCCGTGTAGGTGGCCGGATTCGATCGCGGTGTGCGGCCGATCGCAGCTTGATCGATCTCGATGATCTTGTCGATGTGTTCGAGCCCTTCGATCACGCGATGCGCGCCGGGACAGGTCCGAGAGCCGTAGATGTGCTGCGAGAGGGCCCGATAGAGAATGTCGTGGACGAGCGTCGACTTGCCGCTGCCGCTCACGCCCGTCACCACCAGCAGCATGCCGAGCAGCCCCGCGAACGCATCGAAGTCGTCATCACTGGCGAAGCCAGTCAGGATCTCCATGCGGGCCTCCTGGCTCAGCACGATCGCGTCGGGGAGGCCGCCGGTGAGCCAGTGGACGCAGGCGGCTTGGCGGTGTTTCCGATCGGTCTTGGTGGTGCCCGTCCGGCTGCCGAGCGACACGCCGAGGTGCCCGTAGGCCTCCGCGGGGTAGATCTCGGCCACCGTGAACCCGGGGTCGGCCAGGAG
>JAEUQZ010001111.1 GCA_016788965.1 Anaerolineae bacterium
CCGCTGATCGGCGACCAGGCTGCCGTTCAGGCCGCCATCGAGGAAAGCTACGCCCCGGCCTTCGAGCACCACTTCATGGATCTGATGCGCGCCAAGCTGGGGCTTGCCCAAGCCCTGCCCGGCGATGAAGACTTCATCGGCGGGACTTTCGGCCTGCTCCAGGATCACCACCCGGACTACACCCAGTTCTTCCGCCAGCTCGGCCGCCTGCCCGCACAGGTGGACACCGCCGGACGCAGCGCCGCCGACGCCCCGGTGCGTGACGACGAAACCCGCTTCACCCAGTTCGCGCACCACTTTGACGAGATGATTGCGCGAGATCTGGAATTCGCGCGCGATTTCATCCGTCGTGAAAACACGACCCGGCTCGCCCGCCAATCGCATCAGCGCGCGCAATCCATAATCCGTGAACGAGGTCAGCCTCATGCTTCCGCTCCAAAAGGGAACGCCGCCATCAATAGCGGCGCTCTCTCAACCTTGGCCGGAAGCCGCGTCATCTGATGTG
>JAEUQZ010001112.1 GCA_016788965.1 Anaerolineae bacterium
CAGCCACCATTGCCGCCCTGCACCAGGAAATGGCGACTATCATCGAACGCGACCTGGAGGCGACCAAGGCCCTGATCGCCGTTCGCATCGTGCATGACGAACCCGGCACCTGGTCGGTTGCCGGCAAGCCGCCCGATGCGGCCGTCGAAGGCACCGGCGCCTACATCGACATCCACGTCGCCGAGGATGCCGTCGATGAAGCCAGGATGGCGGCCGCCATGAAGGCCATCCAGGAATGCACCACCACGCTGCTCGGCAAGAACGTCCTGCCGCCCTACGTGGTGTTCACCCGCGTGCCCATCGCGGCCTGGGGCTTCAAGGGCAAGTCCATCCAGCAGATCCGCGCGGCGATGGCGGCCTGATCGACTCCCCGGCCAGCCAGACGCCTCCGCTGGCCGGCACGCCCACTCTCCAGAATCCGCCCATGCGCCCTGCCTTCCTGCGCCGCCTCACCGGCAACGACGCCCTCGCCGGCATCGCGGCCGGCCTGGCCGTCGCCGTCAT
>JAEUQZ010001113.1 GCA_016788965.1 Anaerolineae bacterium
TCGGTATAGAGCAGCGCATGGTACGCAATGCGCCAGAACGTGTTGCCACGCCCCTTGATGTTCCAGAGATCGTCCGGGCAACGCTCGATGGACGTCTGCAGCATCGCCAGGGCAGCGTTGTACTGAGCTTCAATGCTCTTGTTGTAATCCATCGGAACTCTCACCTTCCAGCGCCATCACGAAAGCGGTCGGCCCAGGAACGCCAACGTCCGTTCCCAGGCAAGTTGGGCAGCTTCGGCGTTAAACGCGTCAGCCCGATCCGGTTCAAAGAACCAGTGCCCTGTCCCAGGATAGGTATGGCTCATGACCGGACGGCCGGCTTTCTCAAGCGATGCTACGACATGGGCGACGCTCTCGGCCGGCTCAAACGGGTCGTTCTCGGCGAAGTGGCAGAGGTACTCCGCCCTGGACGTGCTGAAGTCGTCGGTCCCGGTCCCGTAGAAGGCGACCACCCGACGGATGTGCTCGGGATCGCCGTTGGAGAGATCGAGCGCGTAGAACGCG
>JAEUQZ010001114.1 GCA_016788965.1 Anaerolineae bacterium
CAACATGCCTGAAATAGGCGTACCCGCTGCTATAGTAATTTGCTCTTTGATTAAGTCAAAATCCATCACCTCTTCGGTTACGGTATGCTCAACTTGTATGCGGGTGTTCATTTCCATAAAGTAGAAGTTCTTATCTCTATCTACCAGAAATTCTACAGTGCCCACACTTTCGTAATTAATGGCTTTCACCGCTTTCACGGCTGCTGCTCCCATTTTTTTGCGCAGCGCTTCGTCCACAAATGGCGATGGGGCTTCTTCTACCAATTTTTGGTGCCTGCGCTGTACCGAGCAATCGCGCTCGCTCAAGTGGCAGGCCTCGCCATATTGGTCACCGGCTACTTGTATTTCTATATGGTGTGGCTCTACTATAAATTTCTCCATGTACACCCCATCGTTACCAAACGAAGCACCGGCTTCGGTCCGTGCCATGTTGTAGGCGTTTTCTAAGCCCTTTTCGTCCCACACTATGCGCATGCCTTTGCCACCGCCACCGGCAGTCGCTTT
>JAEUQZ010001115.1 GCA_016788965.1 Anaerolineae bacterium
CCGGACGTCACCGGCGCTGTGGCAGTACGGGCAGCCCCCGCCAGCGCGCCGCCAGCCACCGTCGCAACAGCCACGGCCGGTGGCGCAGTCACCACCGGCCCCGGGGGTGGCACCTTTTTGCTGCCATACATCGCCATCGCCTGGGCGGGCAGCGGCGCGCCTCGCTCCCGGGCCAGAGCCTCGGCATTCGTGCGGGCAAGGGTCTGCGGGCTTCCCCGACAGGCTGCGGCGGCATCCCGCCAGCCCACCTCGGCCCGGATGGATAGCTGGTCCCGCTCGCCCGCCGTGAGGCTGGCGCCATTGGTCTTCAGGCGCTGGGCCTGATCGGTGGCGGCATCCCACAGGGGGCCGCAGTGTTCGGCATTGTGGGCATCCACGTGGGTCTGCTCGGCCTTGCGCTGGGCCTGCTGCTGGCGCGTGCCGGAGCACTTGTCGGCTGCCCCCTCCCAGGCCATGGCAGCCTTGTCGTAAAGCATCGCCGCGTCGTCCCAGCGCTTGTCCTT
>JAEUQZ010001116.1 GCA_016788965.1 Anaerolineae bacterium
CGTCGACCTGATCGTCGCGAACGGTTCCGGGTTGACCGGCGGCACGGCCCCGTCGATCGCCGTGGCACGGACCACGGCCGGGAAGACCGGGTTCAAGTCGCCCGGCCTGATCTCCGAGGACGGCGCCGCGCAGGATGTCAAGGAGAACTCGAAGGAGGTCCGGGCCTACGGCCTGTCGACCCCCGTCCGGAAGATCGTCACCTCGTCCGACGTGACGATGAAGACCACGATGCTGGAGACCAACCCGGTTTCCGCTGCCGTCTACCACCGGATGTCCCTCAACGGGATCACGGTGACCGGTGGGGCGTTCACCACCACCGAGGGTACGTTCCGGTCCCGGCGGTACGCGTTCGTCGTGGACGCCGTGGACGGTCTCAACAAGATCCGCATGGTGTGCCCGAACACGGAGGTCACCGACCGGGACGGCAAGCAGATCAAGAACGGTGAGGTCATCCAGTACGGCGTCACCCTCACGGCCTACCCGGACTCCACGGGTGTCGCCG
>JAEUQZ010001117.1 GCA_016788965.1 Anaerolineae bacterium
CGTACATGCCATTGAAAGGCCGACCGGATCAACAATACCTCAGGCTCGATGTCGGCTGCCCAACTGAGTTCATGGTCGAACCGGGCGATACTGCCATCGGCAAGAAGCCCGCAGTTGTGCCAGACGGCATCGAGCAGATCGCCCGAAACCCGTCCGCCGGCGTTGGCCGCAAGCACAAACGACCACCATGACCTGACCCCGGCGATCAGCATCGCGCCGTCGACCTTGGGATCGTGCGCCAGACGGAAGAGGCAATAGGCAATTGTTTCGGTACCGATCCACTTCGACTCCCTGGGCAGGAAGGAGAAGGAGCCGGCTGCGGCCGGGAGTTCGGGATTTGCAGCCGTCTTGCGGGCAATCACGCTGCCATCGCTGCTTTCGATGTCGGTGCGCGTCGTAAAGCAGGCGCGCCGTTCGCGATTGAAAAGCGTTGCCAACCGGTCCCCCATCGTCGGCACCAGCGGCGCTGCGATGGCGTCGCCGGCGACGACGAGAAACGAGTT
>JAEUQZ010001118.1:0-235 GCA_016788965.1 Anaerolineae bacterium
TATGACCCTACCAACCCACACCCAGGCATTGATCTTCGCCAACGGCGATCCTAACGACGGCGAGATGGTCCGCCGCGCCCTCGACGCCGCCCCCGACGCCCTGGTGATCGCTGCCGACGGCGGGGCGCGTCTTGCCCGCTATTTCGGGCGAGGGCTTGACGCCCTGATCGGCGACATGGATTCGGTCACGGCGGAGGACCTGGAGCGCGCCCAGGACGGCGGCGCGGCGATTCTG
>JAEUQZ010001118.1:245-503 GCA_016788965.1 Anaerolineae bacterium
CGCCAAAAACGAGACCGACCTCGAACTGGCGCTGCTCTACGCCGCCGAACGTGGGGCGACATGGATTCGCGTCATCGGCGCGGTCGGCGACCGGCTGGATCAGACGTTGAGCAATGCCTATCTGCTGGCGCTGCCGGCGCTGCGCGGCTGTGATGCCCGGCTGGTTGCCGGCAAGCAGGAAGCCTGGCTGGCATACCCCGGCGCGACCCGCATCGAAGGCGCGCCGGGCGATACCGTCTCGCTCATCCCGGTGACCGG
>JAEUQZ010001119.1 GCA_016788965.1 Anaerolineae bacterium
CCTGTTACATTGAAACTTTCAATTTGAGTTGTTCGACCTGTTCTTCAAGCCCGCTCAGGCGGATGCGATGCCACATCAGGTTGATGAAAATGATCGTGAAGGCACCGAGGGCAACGAACATGGAGGTGAGCATGTCGCCGGTCATGTCGAAACCGCCCTGGGCTTCGGCGCTGGCATTGCCGATGACCACGGGATGAATGGTGCGGAAGAGGCGAATCACCATGAAGGTGATCGGCGCGCTAATGCCGCCCAGCAGGGTGTAGACGGCGCCGAAGCGGGCGCGTTTTTCGGGGTCTTCGATACCCGCGCGGAGCATGAAGTAGGCGATGTAAATGAGCTCCGTCACGGCGGCGGTGGTGAGGCGCGGGTCCCAGGTCCACCAGGTGTTCCAGGCGGGTCGCGCCCAAATCGAACCGAGCACGATGGTGATAAAGAAGAACATGGTGCTCACTTCCACCGCGGCCACTTCAAAGCGATCCCATCGCATATCCTTGGTGATGAGA
>JAEUQZ010000111.1 GCA_016788965.1 Anaerolineae bacterium
GACACTAAAGTGTCCGGCTGCCAAAAGTCCATGTCCACTAAAGGGACAGGGAATGCGAGCGCACTGTGAAACAGCACCTGAGTGTCCTTTTGCAATGCCAGTTGATATCTCAGGCTGCTGGACAACGCGCTCTAGGCCGGATGACCGGAGCGAAGCCCTAATACTACAGAAAAGTGCGTAACATCGTCAAGTTTGGCACAATGTAGGCGAAGTTGATCCACTCCTGGCCGCTGTTTACCTGACGATTTCTACAGGCGGCGAGGATGACGCGCGTTTTGGATGGAGAGGGGCAAGATATGGCGCTTTGGAATGTCGATCTGCACAGCCACACAGTGTGGTCGAAGGACTGCCTGTCGTCGTTCGAGATGATTATCGATCTGTGCCGGAAGCGCGGGGTAGACCGGATTGCGATCACCGATCACAACACGGCAGAGGGGGCGATGGCGATGCAGAAGCTGGTTCCTGATCTGGTGATCGTGGGCGAAGAGATCATGACGACGCAGGGGGAAATCCTGGCGTACTACGTCAAGGAGACGGTTCCGGCGGGGCTGACGCCGGACGAGACGATTCGGCGGCTGCGGGATCAGGGGGCGGTCATCAGCGTGTCGCATCCGTTCGACCGGCTGCGGAAGGGAGCCTGGGAAGAGGCCGATCTGACGCGGATCATTGACCGGGTGGACGCGATTGAGATTTTCAACTCGCGGTGTCTGTATGCCGAGGACAACCAAAAGGCGCTGCGCTTTGCCCAGCAGCATCATGTCCTGGGAACGGCAGGATCGGACGCGCACAGTCGGCCTGAATACGGGATGGGGCTGACGCGGCTGGCTCCGTTCGACGGGCCAGAGAGTTTCCTGGCGGCGCTGCGGGCAGCCGAATATACCAAACGGCTCAGCCCGTTCTATGTGCATGGATTCAGCAGTGCGGCCAAATGGATGCGGAAACTGGGCTTGCGAAAGCGGATGTGGGCGGGGGGATAAGTTCTTGGGAAATACAGGACGAATTGAACCACAGAGACACAGAGGACACAGAGATCATACGGAGAGTGTGGACAAAAAGCAGAACCGCAAAGAACGCAAAGGAATGCGGAGGGGGTGGGGCAATGTCAGCGCAGGAAACGGGTCAATGAGTGTTACCCTGTTTGAAATGGCGGAGGGGCGTTGAAGATCTGGCCTGCTGGATAACCTTATCGGTTGGCGACGGCGGCGAGCAGGATGCGGCTGGCGATGCGAGCGGCGGCGGCCGGGTCGGCGGTGTCTTCCAGGATCAGGGCGATGGCATAGCCCTGCTGGGGGCCGGTCGGGATAAAGCCGAAGAACCAGGTCTGCGAGGTCGTGCCGGAATAAGCCAGGGCGGCATGGCCGCCGATGCGGAGGCCGGGGTCTCTCGCGGTGTTCACCTCGTCGAGGATGGCGGACTGCTGCATCATGGTTTGTAACTGCTGCGTGACGGCGGCGGTGGTGAAGGCGCGACTGCCCGCGGGCGGCGGGACATCGAGCCAATCGGATGAACCGGGGGGGCGGAACTGGAGCAAGAGGTGGGGCGGCGGGGCACTGCCCCCGTTGAGGATAGCAGCGGCGACTGAAGCCATCTGAAGCGGGCTGACGGACAGGTCGGATTGACCTAATGCCTGTTCGATGAGGTTGTCCGGCGTCAGGTTGAAGGTGATGGCGGCGGGTTCGTCCCCGGTGACGAAGCCGGAGAGTGTCTGCGGCGCAGCCAGGCTGAAGGACTCGATGATGGAGCGGATCGGGTCGATGCCGAGGCTGGCTGCTTCTCGAACAAAGGGATAGGGGCAGCCATAGCGGAGGGCATCGGCCAATGTCAGGCTGGTGGTAGAAGGCTGACTCGTGCAGGTATAGGCGACCTGTCCCACCTGGACGGGCTGGGCGGCGTTCTGGATGGGGGTATCCGCCGGAGTGTTGGAGAGTAGAGCAGCGGCGACAAGAACGGGCTGCAAGGCTCCACCGGGCTGATAGCGACCCTGAAGGGCACGGTTGAAGAAGGGATTGCCCGGCTGACGGGTCAGTGTCTCCCAGTTGGCATCGAGCGTATTGGGATCGTAGGCAGGCTGGCTGACGAGGGCGAGAACCTGGCCGGTGGCGGCGTCGAGGACAATGACCGCACCTTGACGGTCGCCCAATTCGTCATGGGCTGTTCGCTGTACGGCTAGGTCTAAGCTGAGGCGGATGTCCGATCCACGCTGGGGGATGTGGGCCACATCGGTCAGCAGACGCGAGAACACGTCGAGGCGCAGATCGTCGCCGCGCAGCAGCGAGTCGTAGGAGGCTTCGACGCCGCTGGTTCCGTAGCGGTAGCTGAAGTAGCCGAGTGCGCCGTCCATTTCTGAATGGGGATAACTGCGGAAGTAGTGACCGCTGGCATCTGGCTGCGAGACGGCCAGGCTGGTTCCGGCGCGATCCAGAATGCTGCCGCGCTGAAGGCGGGTTTCCTGCTCGACGCGGCGGGGGTTGTCGTCGCGGGTGGAGAGGGTATCGGGGCCGATAACGGCCCAATAAGTGGCGGCAAGCGCAACAGCGGCGAAGGCGATGAGCAGGGTGGCGGCAAGCTGGCGGAGTTCACGCTGGATGGGCATGGGTCAGGTTTCCGGCGCGGAGAGGCGCAGCAGCAAGCCGACGATGACAAAGCTGGCGAGCAGCGAGCTGCCGCCATAACTGACGAAAGGCAGGGTGACGCCGGTGAGAGGTACGAGCTTGAGGACGCCGGCCATAATCAGCAAGCTCTGAACCGCGAGCAGCAAGCTCAAGCCGATGCCTAGCAGCACAGGGAAAGGACGGCGTTGAAGGCGGATGCCGATCAGCAGGCCGCGGCTGACCAGGGTGGCGATGGCAGTGATGACGGCGATCACACCCACCAGACCCCATTCTTCGGCCAGCGCCGCGAAGACGAAATCCGAATGGACGACGGGGATATAGGTGGGATAGCCCTGGGCGATGCCCTGACCGAGCGGGCCGCCCGCGGCAAAGGCCATCAGGCTTTGCACAATCTGATAGGCGCGGTTATCGGCTTCCGGCCAGGGATCGATCCAGATGTCCACGCGAAGCTGAACGACGCTGAAGGCCTGGTACGCGATCAAGCCCGCCGCGATCATCATCAGCAGGCCGATGAGCAGGATGGTGAGGGAGCCGCTGACGAGATAAAGCATCAGCAGGAAGACGATGAAGAAGAGCATGGCCGTGCCGAGGTCGCGCTGCCAGATGAGGATGACGACCGAGAGGCTCCACATCAGGAAGATGGGGCCGAGGATGCGCGGGGAGAGCGTGAGACGGCGCAGTCTCCATCCGGGAGCGGCGCGGAGGAGCGGCTGCTGCTCGGCGAGATAGCTGGCGAGGAAGGCGACCAGGATGATCTTGAGGGCTTCGGAGGGCTGGAAGTAGAGGCTGCCAATGCCAAGCCATAACTGCGGGCTGCCAGCCAGACCGGAGGGATTCGTGCCGAGCAGGATGGTTGCGGCGAGCAGGACGATTCCGATGAGCAGGAGGACATAGCGGTAGCTGCGGAGCCAGCGGAGAGGCTGCGGCAGCAGGGCGACAGACAGCATCGCGGCAACCGAGATGGGCAGCCAAATGGTTTGGCGGTCGGCAAACTGGGGGGCGAGGCGGTCGATCAGGACGAGTCCCCAGCCGCTCAGGAACATGGTCAGGGGAAACAAGAAGCGGTCATGCCGAGGAAGAAAGCGGTTTAGCAGATGGTGGCCCAAGGCGGCGCAGATGATCCAGACGGCGAGATGCAGCCAGTCTTCAAGCGATGAGACACCTCGGATGAGAGTAAGGGCGAGGAAATTGACGACCAGAAACGCGCCCGCGACGATGAGCAGTATGGCCTCGCCATCGAGGCGCGGGCGAAGACGGGCAGCAGGTTCCTCCAGGCGGGCGGCGGCCATGATGCTTAGCTTCCGAAGTAACGGCCGACGATGGGGCGGAGCTTCTCGATCATCTCTGGTGCGACTCTGGTTCTATCTGTGATGAGGGCGGTTTGCAGGGCGTTGTGGCAGGGATAGACGGCGGCTTCGTCGATGGCTTCGACGGCGGCGGCGATGGCTTTCTGGGCGATCTCGACGTTGTGATGCAGGGTCTGGATGACCATCTCGACGGTGACAGGCGCTTCGCTGTGATGCCAGGAGTCGTAGTCGGTGACGTGCGCCATTGTCGCGTAGGCGATTTCGGCTTCGCGGGCGAGGAAGACTTCCGGGCAGGTGGTCATGCCGATCAAGCTGCATCCCCACTGACGGAAGATGTGGCTTTCGGCGCGGGTAGAGAAGCGCGGGCCTTCTTCGATGAGGAATGTGCCGCCGTAGTGGACTGTGCCGCCGCTGGCGCGGACGGCTTCGACAAGGATCGAGCCGAGTTCAGGCGAATACGGATCGGCGACGGAGACATGGGCGACGAGGCCATCTTCAAAGAAGGAGCGGTCGCGGTGGGTGGTGTAATCGAAGACCTGATCGGGGATGACGATGTGGCCGGGTGCGTAGTCTTCGCGGAGGGAACCGCAGGCATTAACGCCGATGATGAAGCGCACGCCGAGGCTTTTCAGAGCGTAGATGTTGGCGCGGTAGGGGACGGTGGTGGGAGTGTGGACATGACCGATGCCGTGGCGCGGGAGGAAGGCCACCCGTTTGCCGCGCAGCGTGCCGAGGGTGATCTCGGCGCTGGTTTCACCGAAGGGGGTGGGGACGCGAAGGCTGGTACGGTCGCTGATTTCGGCCATGTTGTAGAGGCCGGAACCGCCGATGACGGCGATGCGTGCCTGATTCGACATAGGGTTGTGAGTCCTCCTGGTCAGTCGTCGATATGATTCGACTCTAGCTCAAGGCGGAAGCGAAGGCTACCGATTCCGATAATGTCGCCGTCGGTAATGACCACAGGTTGGGTGATGGGGACATCGTTCAGGAGCGTTCCGTTGCGGCTCTGGCGGTCTTCCAACCACCAGCGATCCTGCCTAAGAGCGAGCAGGGCATGTTCACCGCTGGCGAAGGTGTCCTCGGTACGGATGGTGTTGGTTGGGGAGCGCCCCAGACTGGTGAGCGGCAGGAGGGGATGGCTTTCACCTGTGGTCAGGTAACGGCCATCGATCTGATGGAGGACGATCAGGTGTCCATAGCTGCGGCGCGGTAGGGACTGATCGCGGGTCGCGCGGTGAAATTCTCGCCAGAGCAGAATGAAGATCGCCGCGAGAAACCCGATGAGCAGCAGCGCGGAGATCAGCCGGAGAAGGAGCAGGGTCGTTTCAAGGGACACGGAGGCTACTCGGTCTGGTCGGGATCGACGGCATCATAGGAAACTGTTTGCTCGTGGTCGGCGGTCTCTTCCATGTAGACCATCCGCATCTGCCCAATCTGAATGACATCGCCGTTCTGAAGAATGTGTTCTGCCACGCGGACTTCGTTCACCAGCGTGCCACCGTGACTCTGGGTGTCAAAGAGGACATAACGGCCATAACGCAGGCGAAGCTGGAGGTGATGACGAGAGACGGTGCGGTCATCGACCACGATGTGATTATCCCGACTGCGGCCGATGTTGATGAGGCTGTGATCAAGCGGAATGGGCGGGCGTCCCTGGATGGCAATCTGAGGCTGGCGCGGGGCGGCCGCCTCCGGCATGATCTGCACCCGCTGCATGATGGCAGTAGAATTGGCTTTGCGGCGGGTGTGGCGGGCGGTGACTTCGACCGCGCCACGGGGAAGTTCAGCATTGGCAAGCAGGTCGAGGCGCGGCTCGGCCTTGATGTGGTAGCCCGTGCTGGCAGCGAGTTCAACGATGTAGGCTTTCAGGATGTCCACGACGGCGGGGTGCTGCACCAGCAGGCGTTGGTGAGCGTCGGGATGAAGATGGACGACGTAATGGTCGGGCGCGATGGTGCGTGAGGGGTCATCGGGGTCGGAGTGGGCGAGCGATTCCATGGCGCGGGTGATCTTCAAGGCGATGTCGTGGGCGCGGATACGATGCCCCAACAACCGACCGAAGAGACCTTCGATGGTGCGTTCAAGCTGGGCTTCCAGGCGGGAGAGATGCTGGCTCATGGGGGAATTATAGTCGAGCGGAAGTTTCGGAACAACGGGCGCAGGGGGAACGTAGGGCGGGGGCGAATTGACGTTCGCCCCCGCGTGAGCATTTAACCGAAGATGGACGCTGGATCGGTGGGGACGTGGCTGGTCCAGGTGGGGAAGGTC
Source organism: Anaerolineae bacterium (assembly GCA_016788965.1). Classification (GTDB taxonomy): domain Bacteria; phylum Chloroflexota; class Anaerolineae; order Aggregatilineales; family Phototrophicaceae; genus CFX2. The sequence goes on from JAEUQZ010000111.1 coordinate 6,188, forward strand.
TGGGTCACGGCCTGTTTGGTTTCCTTGTAGTCGGTGAGCCAACCGCTGAAGGTGCTGGCTTTGGCGTTGTCCAACTGGCTTTCATCGAGTTCGCGGTCTTCACGGGCGCGAACCTGGATGATGTGATAGCCGAATTCGGATTTCACTGGGCCAACAATGGCTCCCAGTTCGGCGGCGCGAACGGCATCGGCGAATTCCGTCACGTACTGGGTGACGGGGGCCCAACCGAGTTCGCCACCGCGCGCGCCGGAACCGGTGTCGGTAGAGACGGCGCGGGCCAGAGCGGAGAAGGACTCACCGGCGTTGAGGGCGGCGATGATGTCCTGGGCTTCGGCCTCGGTAGCAACGAGGATGTGGCGGACATCGGCAAACATTCCCTGCTGGGTCAGGTCGGTGGTAACGGAGTCTTCCAGTGCCTTCCGCAGCGCCAGTACCTCGAAATACTCGTTGATGTCGCCATCGCTCAGGCCAGTCGCCAGACGAATCTGACGGAAGTAGTCACTGCGCTGGGTCTGGAAGGTGTTGGCGCGTTCGGTCGCGTTGGGCGTGGCCGAGGGAGCCAACGAGGGCAGTGGGGTCAGGCTGGGCGTGGCGGTGAACTCCGGCGTCGGCGTAAGGGTCGGCGTGGGAGAGGGGGTGGGCGACACATAGGGGGTCGGCGTGATGGTCGGCGTGGGAGTCGCGCTGGGTTCCCCGGTGGCTTCCGGCGCTGCCTCGAATTCTGAGGGGTTGTAGCCGAAGAATTCGTTGATGCGGTCGTCGATCTGTGCCTGGCTGACGGTGATGCCACGCTCACGGGCGGCATTACGGATCAGTTGATCCTCAATCATTTGATCGATGACGGCCAGACCCATCTGATCGGGAACCTGAAGCTGCTGCACCCAGTCGGAATAGGGCGGGGCGCTTTGCAACTGCTGAAGAATCTGCTGCTCGGTATAGCCGAACTGAAGGTAGGTCTGAATGATATTGACGATCTGTTCGTTTCTCAGGAAGCGTTCGATGCGGACGCGCTTCTGAAATTGAGCGACCGTAATGTTCTGTCCATCGACGGTTGCCACGACCTGGTTGGGAACGACAAGCTGATCCATGACGAAGGTCACGACCAGCAGCAGCACCACGGCAGCGATGGCGAGGCCTGTGCCGATGATGACCCAACGCTGAATCCTGGAGTCACGCTCGTGGCGGGTCTCGTGTTCACGCTGGATTCGGATTCTGGCGCGTTCGCCAGAGGCTTCGGGATCGGTTCCGGGCGGGCCTTTGGGGGCGGGACTTTCTTTGGGAAGCCCGGTGGTCTGGCTTCGTTTGGTCATAGCTGCTCCAACTCCTGGTCATGAGCATAGAAAGGGGCATCAGTCGGTATGACCGTGCCCCCGATTGGCGATATCACGTCCCAGCATGGCACGCCGAGATGCGATTCTGCGCGGTCTTATTCCGTGACGATGACAAATGGGAGCATCGCCAGGTGGCGGGCACGCTTGATCTCACGGGCGAGTTCGCGCTGGCATCGGGCGCAGTTGCCGGTCTGACGGCGCGGCTTGATCTTGCCGGTATCGTTGATGTAGCGACGGAGCGTATCGATGTCTTTGTAGTCGAAGCACTTGCCATCCGGGCAGTAGACCATGTGACGCCCGCGGCCAGGACGCTGGCGGCGGCCTGAGTCACGGGGCGAATCGGATGGGCCGCTGTCACTGACTTCGGAGTCGTCAACATCAAGGGCATTATCGCGAAGGTCTCGTTCGCTCATTGTATCTCCTCAAATTAGAAAGCGTAATCGCCGCCATCGCCTTCGTGATCCACGAAGTCGATGTCTTCCTGATGCGGCTCACGGCGACGGTCGCCCAGGAGGATCATCTCGTTGGCGACCAGTTCAGTACGGAAGTGTCTCTTGCCGGTTTCGTCTTCCCAGCCGCGCGTCTGAAGGCGGCCTTCGACATAGACCTGCTGATTCTTGCTGAGGTGGGTTTTGCAGATTTCGGCCAGCGTGCCCCAGGCGACGACGTTGAACCATTCGGTTTCTTCACGACGTTCACCTTCGGCAGAAGTCCAGGTGCGGCTGGTGGCGACGCTGAAACTGGTCACGGGACGGCCGCTGGGGGTATAGCGCATTTCTGGATCACGCCCCAGGTAGCCGATAATCATCACCTTGTTCAGACCCCGTCCCATCGTCACATTCCCCTCTCAACGCTTTGACTGACGCGGATTGGCCTCAGTCTAGCGATCCGGACGGATCAGCAGGTAGCGCAGGATGTTGGGCGAGAGCCGCAGATTGCGCTCCAATTCGGGCAGGTTCTGGGGGTCGATTTCAGCGTCCATGCAGACATAGTAGCCATCGCGCTGCTTGTCGATTTCGTAAGCGAGCTTGCGCTTGCCCCAGCGGTCGGCCTTGTTCACTTTGCCGAGGTCATTGGCCTCGACCCAGCCCTGAACCTGCGAGATGGCGGTGTTCATCACCTCTTCGCTGGGATCAAGGCGCACGATAAAAGTCAGCTCATATTGGTATCGCATCGGGAATGTCTATTCTCCTTTCCCCGGGATTGCCCTACCCTGGCCTGAGATGGCCCAGTAGAGCGGAAAGCCTGAACACCGTGTTGGGTTCAAGTGGGCGAATGGTAGCGGATTCATGACGATTCCGCAACGGTCGAGTCCCTGGCTTCGACGGCCAGGCGGGAACTGGCGAGCGCCAGGGCGACGGTCAGCCAGAACATGGTGATCGAGGCGTGGAAATCCAGGCGGAAGAAGTATAGGTCAGCGGTGGCGTTGATGAGCGCAGTGATCAGCGCCGCGTGATAGCCGAGGTGGATGGATTCAAGTTCAGGCTGACCACGGGCGGATTGGCGGGCACGCCAGCCGTAGAAGAAAACGGCGCTGATGGTGACGAGAAAGAGTGCCACGCCAACTAAGCCGATCTGGTTTGCCATGATGAGGTAGAGGCTGGCGACATTGGTGTACAGGTCGATGCTGGGGGTTCCGGTGAAGCCGACGCCGACGATGGGATGCTGGCTGATAAGTTCGAGCGAGTCGCCGTATTCGCCGAGGCGCATCTGGGTCGCCAGATCGGAGGCGGTGAAGGCCTGGGCAAAGCGTTCGACATAGGAACGGGTCTGCGGCAGTGCCAGCACGAGTGCCAATCCGACGATGAGGATGGCAAGGTAGCGGCGATAGCCCGGAAAGAGGCCGATGAAGGCGACGCCAATGGCAAAGCCGAGCATCGAAGCGCGGGAAAAGGTCAGTACGAGGGCGAGCGTAACGATCCCCAGGACGGCGACGGTCAGTCCGCGATAACGGAGGACAGGGCGGTTGGTGAATAACTGGGGAGCGATCATCGAAGCGGCGATGGCAAGAATGCCGCCCAGGGCGTTGGGATCGACCCAGGTTCCGATGGCGCGTTCGGCGAGAGCAGGATTGTCCTCAATGTAACGGATGACGCCGCCGTCGGGATAACCGAAGCGGGCGAGACGGATGAGGGTGCGTTCGGTCACGTCGTCGGGCAGGACGACCAGGATGACGGCGGCCAGGGCTTGTAAGGCGATGGCGGCCATAACGACGAGGACGAGCCGGCGGAGCGCGGCTTTGTCGCGCAGCAGATCGACCAAGATGAAGACCAGGCTGATGCTGATGAGGGTTTCGGCAAACTGGCGCAGGATGGTCGATGTAGGCATGGCATAGCGCAGGCCGAGGGCGAAGCAGAGCAGCAGCCAGAGCATGTACAGGCCGATGAGGGCGTGGATGGGGGTGAGGCGGAAGCTGTGACGGCGGCCGGTCATCCACTGGGCGAGGTAGACGAAGACGAATGCGCCCATGGCGACATCCAGGAAGGTGGGCGTGAAGCCGATGCGGAAGGGCAGCGTTCCGAAGGGCAGGAGCATCATCACGAAGATGATCCCGTAGAGGGCAGCGGAGACGTTGGAGAGGACGTAGACCCCGGCAAGCAGGCCAACGATCACGCCGGCGGTGATGATCGGCCCGGCGACCGCCAGCATCAGACTGAGCAGGCCGGCGGTCAGGCCGATCAGCGCGCCGACAGCCAGGGCATAGCCCCAGGAATTGGGGCGGCTCAGGGCATTCCAGCGTAGGCTAAAGGCTCGCATGGGTTCTCCTGTGGCGGATGGTAAGCAGAATGGCCGCCACGATCAGGGCGATGACGGTCAGCAGGCTGATCCCGGCGCCGAGGCGGAAGCTCTGGGGATCATAGCGCAACTCGATGGTATGGGAGCCGGGCGGAATGACTAATGCGCTGAAGGCTCCATAGGCTTTGAGGGTGGGCGCGGCTGTGCTGTCGATGGCGGCCTGCCAGCCGGGATAGTAGGGCAGGGACAGCGATAGGATTGTCTGACGGGAAGTGTTGGCGGACAGGGTGATCTGCTCTGGGGCGAAATGAGTGATGGTGACTTCGCCGGGCGGTGAACTGCTGGGCGCGCCGTCGGATTGGCCGGGGACAGCTTGATCCAGGATGATGACCCGGCGCGGATCGAAATCGGCGGCGCGGGTGGCATCCAGAGCGACCTGTGCATTGGGGATGACTTTGACCTGATCGACCAGCAGGGCAAAGGGGCGGGGATCGGTCAGGCGGTGGAGTTTGACCGGGCCGTAGCGATCCTGTCCTTCGGCCATGATGATACTGGCGACGGGGAGTTCGTTCCAGTCGGTATAGACGTAGCGCACGGCGAACAACTCCCAGGCGCGGGGATTGATGAGATCACCCTGCTGGAGAGCGAACGGCCCGGCGAGGAACAGCGGACTGATGTCGCGCATGTCGGCGATGCGGTAGAGGCTGCCGTAGTTGTCGTGGAGGCCGCGATAGCCATCGATGCGGAAAGTGCCGTCGGTATCGGCAAGGACAGGTTCGAGGAGCGGCGATGGGGTCATGGCAAGCTGCTGGGTGGGCGGGATCGGGTCGTAGTTGCTGGGACGGTCGATGCTGACGGTGAACAGATCGAAGACGAGCAGGCCGGATACTAGCAGCATCGGGATTGTCTGGCGCGGGCGGGAGAGGAGCAGCGACAGCACCCAGACCGTCAGCCCGGCAACGAGGGCGGTGAAGGCCGTCCAACCGATGAAAGGCGCGTAGGCTTCCGGGCTGCCGAGCCAGAGCAGAAGGATGCCTACGGCGATGGCGGCGGTGACGACGAACAGCAGTATGACAGCCTGCTGAATGCGGCGGGTGGCTTTGAAATCCTGGAGGCGATCCCAGGTGACGAGGTGGGCGGCGGCCAATCCGGCGAGGATGGCAAGGCTGAACGAAACGAGATAGGCAGCGCGTTCCTGTCCACGGAAAAAGCGCAGGCCGGGCAGGACGTTGTACAGCAGGGCGAAGAGCGGGCTGTGATCGCCGAAGCTCAGGCCGAGAGCGAGGATGGCGACGATGCCCCAGAAGATCGCGCCGGGTAGTTTGCGCCAGAGAGCGATCCCGGCCAGCACCAATCCGATCAGGCCGACGTACAGCGGAGACCATTGGGTGACGACGTTGGGGATGATGAACTGGATGACATCGTGGAAGGGGAAGCCGTTGCCTTTGGCCTCGAAGCCCAGGTTGGCGCGGGTGGTATAGGCCAGATATTCAAAGCCGGGGAGTAGCTGGACGGCAGCCAGACCGAAGGCCAATCCGCCGAACAGGAGTGTGCCTGCCGGGACGATCCACCAGCGGTGGCGCTGCGTGAAGACGCGGTAGGCGAGATAGGCGGTCAGCAGGTAGGTGAGGAACCAACTGGTCTGGGGATGTCCGGCCAACCAGGAGAGTCCCAGGGCGAGTCCGGTCAGGAGGAGCGGCGGCCAACGGAACTTTTCGGCGCGGGCGGCTTCGTGGATGCCGAGGATGCCCAACGGCAGCCAGATGGCGGCTTCCAGCAGGGCCAACTGAAGGGGCGGGTAGGATTGGAGGAATCCGCCGTAGCTGGCGATCACGGCGCTGATGAATGCGCCGAAGGTGCTGCCGACTTCGCCCTGAGTGAGACGGCGCACGCACAGGAACATGAGCAGTGAGCAGGCCAGCACGTGGGCGGCCATTTCCAGTTCCAGGGCGTGGTAACTCCATCCGCCCGCCAGACGGCTCAAGGCGATGGTGATGAGGCGGGGCGGGTAGAAAACGGCTGCCTGGGTATCACCGATGAAGGGCAGTCCGCCGTTGTTATAGGGGTTCCAGAGGGGAATTTCCCCAGCGGCGAAGCGGTCGTACTGGTAGGCGGCAAAGGCGACGAATTGGCCGGAGAAGTCGCCCTTTTCCAGAGAGGCTTGATCGGTCTGGACGGGCGTGAACAGCCGCCAGAAGAACCACAGCCAGATGACCACAAGCGCCGCCACAGCGACGGCATCGGGGGGAAGCGAACGAAGGCGCGTCATGGGAGTTCCTTCGGGATGATGCGGACGCGGCTGAGGTAGATGAAGTTATCCGACATGCCTCCATCGGGTGTGACGATCCGGAGCCGCTCAATGGAGCCGTCGGGTTTCTCCTGATAGATACCCAGTTCGAGTTCGTAGATGCCGGGCGGCGCGTCCGCGCTCACAGCCAGCGGGTGGACATCTTCGATGATCGTGCCAGGTGTCCAGGTGGAAGTTGGAGCCTGCCAGTTCACGGGCATCCCGTCGGAGGCGGCATACTTGATGAGTGTGGATGGATCGATGATGTTGGCGAAAATCTTGTAGTCAGTGTCGATCTGTCGGAGGCCGCGCCAGTATAGGGTCAATTGGATGGTATCGCCCGGCTGAGGGCTAAGGTCAGTTAAGGAATAGCCGACCAGTTCGATCTGGTTATCGAAGTTGATGCGGATGGGGTTGGGCAGGTCGAGGTCGTCCGCGCGGGG
>JAEUQZ010001120.1 GCA_016788965.1 Anaerolineae bacterium
GGGCAGACGCTGGCCTCGGGCTCCTGGGACCACATCGTGCGGCTATGGGACCGCGCCAGTGGCAGCCAGACACAGGTGCTGTCAGGACACCGAGCCAACGTGTTGAGCGTGCGCTTCAGCCCCGATGGGCAGACGCTGGCGTCAGGGTCCGGGGACCACACCGTGCGGCTGTGGGACATCGCCAGTGGCCGTGAGCGGGGCGTGTTGAAAGAGCATCAAGGCGACGTGAATAGCGTGAGCTTCAGACCGGATGGGCAGGTGCTCGCCTCGGCGTCTGACGACGGCACGGCGCGGCTGTGGAACGTGGCCAGCGGTCGCGTGCGGCACGTGCTGTCGGGATCCTCTGGCCCCGTGTACAGCGTGAGCTTCAGCCCCGATGGGCAGACGCTGGCCTCGGGCTCCTCTGACGGCGCGGTGCGTCTGTGGGACGTGGACCGTGGCGATGGGGGGTGGCGCGTGCTGGTGCTGTCCGGGCACCAAGGCGCCGTGCGCTGCGTGAGCT
>JAEUQZ010001121.1 GCA_016788965.1 Anaerolineae bacterium
GTTTCTTTGCTGACGGATTTGGCCTCGCCTTCGTTTTCGACCGGGCGGTCATCCAGGCCGCGCGAACGCTGGGCGATTTCTTCGCCATGCTTGCCGAAGCGCCGCGCCAATTCACCCGGTGGGCGGCGGGCCAGATCGCCAATGGTATGCAGCCCCAGGCGCGCCAACTGCTCGGCGGTCTTCGGCCCCACGCCCCAGAGTTCCCGCGCCGGCAGCGGAGCCAGGAAAGCGGCCTCCATCCCCGGCGGGACGACCAGGATGGCGTTGGGCGGGGCGTCTTTCCCGGCGCGATCCTTGCCCTGGTTGTTGGCGATCTTGGCGACCAGCTTGTTGGTAGCGACGCCGAGCGAACAGGGCAGATTCAACTCCGCGTTGATCTGGGCTTGCAGCCGCCGGGCGATGGTTTCGGCGGGATCGGGCAGCAAGCTGACATCCAGGAAGGCTTCGTCGATGGAAATCTGCTCGACGTAGGGGGTGAGGTTGTTGAGGCGTTCCATGACCT
>JAEUQZ010001122.1 GCA_016788965.1 Anaerolineae bacterium
GTCCGCTGCGGGTTTTACTGTTCATGTTCGCTGACGCCTTCATCTTCCTTGACGACTTGAAGATAGATGTCTTCGAGCGTGCGGGTGATGGGGGCGAGGGTGATGACATCGATGCCTAAACCGGCGACGCGCCGCAGGAGGGCGGGATTGGTGACGGTTGGCTCGGCAACACGGAAGCGCATCCAGTCGCGCCCGACATCGGTCACGGTGACCATATCGGCGACGTCCTGCGCTAAGCCGTTCAGGCTGTTGGCGACGCGCAGTTCCATGAGCGGTTCACCGACGAACTGACGCGCGAGTTCGTCCATCGTGCCCTGCGCGATGAGGCGGCCAGAGCGAATGATGGCGATGGTGTTGGCGAGGGCTTGAGCTTCGGTGAGGTTGTGGGTGGTGATGAGGAAGGTGCGCTGCTCGTCGCGCTGGAGTTCAACGATGGCATCGCGCACGAGCTTGGCGCTGAGCGGGTCCATGGCGGAGGTGGGTTCGTCCAGCAGGAGGACGG
>JAEUQZ010001123.1 GCA_016788965.1 Anaerolineae bacterium
GCAAGATGCCATCTCCTACCCTTCCCATCATTACGGTTGTGACCCCTTCGTACAATCAGGCGGCGTACCTTGAGGCGACGCTGCGTTCGGTGCTGGATCAACAGTATCCGTTTCTGCGGCTGATCGTGATGGACGGAGGATCGACGGATGGGAGCGCGGCGATTCTGGAGCGGTATGCGGGGCAGATCAGCCATTGGGTGAGCGAGAAGGACGGGGGGCAATCGGACGCGATCAATAAGGGATTCGCGTGGGCGGCGGCGAATCCGGCGGTGTTCGAGGATAAGGGGGGGTATGCCGCGCCGGATGGACGTGACAGCAGGCAAGAAATCCTGACATGGTTGAACAGCGATGATGTGCTGCTGCCGGGGGCGCTGGCGGCGGTGGGGCGAGTGTTCGGGGAGCGGGCGGATATTGCGTGGCTGACGGGGCAACCGGCGAAGACGGATGTGCGCGATCAGGTGCGGCTGTCGCGGTTGAAGACGGGGTACTTCCGCGCGCTGAT
>JAEUQZ010001124.1 GCA_016788965.1 Anaerolineae bacterium
GCGATGAATACTGTGATGGCACGTCATCTGGCCGCCAAAATCGCCGAGCTGATTGAACTCAGCAGCATATTCCAGTCCCGTTATGGCAAGGATTACCGATTGAAGCCGGGAAGCCCCGCCGAGGCGTGGGATTTGCATCAGGCCATTTTTGAGCAGCAGTCGACGATTGCGGGTTTGCTGGATGCTGAGGCGCTGGAGAACCCGCTGCAACGGACGACGGAGTGGTGGAAGCGGCAGGAAGTGGTGGATACGGCGCTGGTGGGACAGATGGCGCAAGAGGCGTATCATCTGATTTCGTGCTGCGCCTGCCGCGAGGTGAACCCGGAAAGCGAGTCGCCGATTGTGAAGACCTCGCAGCGGGTGATCGCGGGGATGCTGCATCCTTCGACGCGTTTGATGGCGATGGCAAAAGCCTCCTGAGCGACTGAACAGCCACGTAAGATTTATCAACCAGCGTGCCGAGCAAGGACGCTGGTTTTTGATTCTGTCATGTCATGTTACC
>JAEUQZ010001125.1 GCA_016788965.1 Anaerolineae bacterium
CGCGAGTTTCTTTCGCATCATCGACTCCACTGCAACTCACCAAGGAAGCCAGCCATGACCAAGATCCAGACCCCCGAGCAGTTCGCCGCCGTCGGCCAAGCCAACCTCGAAGCCATGATGTCGCTCGCCAACAGCGCCATCGCCCGTGCCGAGCGCCTGGCCGAACTCAACCTCAACACCGTGCGTTCGGTGCTCGAGGACAGCGTCGCCACCACCCGCAAGCTGGCCGAAGCCAAGGACCCGCAGCAGCTCGCCAAGCTCCAGGGCGAACTGACCAAGCCGATGCTCGACAAGGCCGTCGCCTACGCCCGTAGCGTTCAGGAGATCGCCACCGAGGGTCAGCAGGAAGTGTCGAACCTGTTCGAGAAGCAGATCGCCGACCTCATCAAGCGCTTCCACGACATGCTCGAGCAGGCCGCCAAGCAGGCGCCCGCCGGTTCGGAAGGCGTGTTCGAGGCCGTCCGCTCGGCGATGAACACCGCCAACAGCCTGTACGACAACG
>JAEUQZ010001126.1 GCA_016788965.1 Anaerolineae bacterium
CCGTCTGCCCTTTGACATAGCTGCGCCACTCTTCCACCAGCCCGCTGATCTGCCACTGCCCTTTCCGAAACGCCGCCCACCCCCGTCGCGTCGCCGCATCGCTCAAGCCGAGGCTTTTCAACGCGGGCATCAGCGCTCCCCGACTCGCCAACAGCGCCCCACTCACTAACATCCACAGCACATGCAATAGTCCCAGATTCGTCCCAATCGGTAGCTTTTCCGTCACACTGCTCAGCACTCTTAGGGTATCATTCATCATGGTAATGGCACTTGATTGGTGGTTTTTGTTTGGTAAATCAAGCCTACCCTATCTGGCTGCCATTACCGACCTTTTCGTCCCTCCCAGTTAGCGGAAACTAAAGCTCCTTTATTCTCCCACAATCCAATCTCATGCGTTCACCCAACCCCCTCTCCACTGCGTGGCTTTACACTCCGACAGTTTTAAGGGAAGGGGAGGAAGGGGTAGACTCAAGGACACCTTTCAACCTCAACGAAGAGAGA
>JAEUQZ010001127.1 GCA_016788965.1 Anaerolineae bacterium
TGGATCGCGATCACTTCGTCGTCCCCAGGATCCATGTCCGTGAACAACGCGTCCGGCGAGTAGCGCGAGACCTGACAGCCGCATCGCGGACACATCGGCAGGCTGTACAGCGGACTCCAGAACGACGTCCCGCCGGTCGCCGCGCAGGATGGCAGCCTGAACCGCTGCAGGCGATCGGCCATCACGGCAGCGCCGTGCGTTACTGTGCGTCCCGCCGGCATGTGCCGCACACCGGACTGCCAGGAATCCGAGGTGCAGACCACTCGCTTCCAGGCGGGGGCGTCCGGCAGGCTGTCGAGCTCCAGGAGGGCGCGCGTGCGCTTCGGCGCGCCCCGATAGTCGTAGATCTCCGGATGCTCGCGCAGCATGGCGTGTAGCGCCGTGGTGGCGATGTACGTGATCGGCGTTGCACCGCATCGGCGCTGCCGCTTTCGTGCCTTGAGCCAGCCCCTCGCGATGAAGTCGTGCCATTGGCGGTGGTCGATCTTGGTCAGATCCTCC
>JAEUQZ010001128.1 GCA_016788965.1 Anaerolineae bacterium
GGTCATCGCCGTCTTCCTGGTGATGGCGGGCACGGCCTACCGCAGCATCAGCGGCCTGAGCGCCGAGATGGGCCAGGTGATCGCCACCCAGTACCAGAACACGGCGCTGGCCAACCGCCTGAAGAACGAGGTCGGTGAAGCCTCCCGCCGCATGATGGCGGTCTTGATCATGACCGACGAGGCGCAGATCAAGAAGGAGCTGGAAGCGATCGATCAGCTGATGACCGCGCATGCCGCCACCCTGTCCGATCTGAACGGCAAGGCCGCTGACGCCCAGACACAGCAGCAGCTCAAGGAGATCACCGGCCTGCGCGACAAGTTCGTGCCGGCGCAGGCCGGGTTCGTCAAGCTCGTCAGCGAAGGCAGCAAGGACGAGGCGCTGGTCAAGTACATGTTTGCCGTGCGTGGCGTGCAGGGCCGCTACCTGGCCGAACTGGACAAGTTCGTGCACGCACAGCATGAACAGATGGACGCGGCAGCAGCGGTCTCGGCCACCCAGGC
>JAEUQZ010001129.1 GCA_016788965.1 Anaerolineae bacterium
TCCGCATCAGCGTAATATTCGGGTTCCACGCGTACAGGTTGCGCCCCTTGTACCGTTCCGGGACGGTTTCCATCGCCCAGAAGTTGCACATATCAATGCACCCCGGCACCACCACCTGTGGCACACCGCTCACCGCAGCCGCCTCCAGCCGCTCCGCTCCCGCGCTCAACACCCCGCCCAGCAGTTCATCCGCCCACTCCGTGGTGGTCATATCCAGCACCCCCCGGATCAACCCGTCGCGGATCAGTGCCTCCATCGTTCGTCCGCCGCTTCCCGTCGCGTGGAACACCAGCACCTCGTAACCCGCCGCTTCCAGCAGCCCGCGCGCCCGGTCAACCGCCCGCGTCGTGTTCCCGAACATCGTCACCGCGATGATCGGCTTATCATCCCCCGCGCTCCGTTCCCCGCTCACCATCCCGCAAATCGCGCCAGCCGCGTTCGTATAAATCATCCGGCTGATCCGGTTGATTCCGGCCACGTCCACCACCGAGTACATCATCG
>JAEUQZ010000112.1 GCA_016788965.1 Anaerolineae bacterium
CATCCCCCGGCCCCTTCTCCCTCAGGGAGAAGGGGAGAAAATGTCAGAATTGAGTGATTCGGTTAGTTCGCCAACAGCATCACTACAGGGACAGGCGACTCCGATGGAGCGAATCCTATCAAAGCTGCCGCCTCATGACTGCTTGTATTCCCACGATAGCACAAAATGGGACGGAAAGGGTGACATTTTGGTCACTCTTTTGAGGGGAAAATGGGCCTGGGATAAGGTCGGACGCGCCCCAGAGGGACTTCTTTCGGTCGCCACTACACGTCCTATGAAAGCATGTTATTGGTGAGGGTGGATTGCGGCGCGAGGAACATGCCCCTTTATTCTTGGGCGCTGCTTCTCTATAATCGCAGCTCATGTTTAATGCGACGTGTGGATGCCACCCGGCACGCCATATCGTGAAGCGAGGAACAGACTCCCATGGCAAAGAAAGTCAAAGCTATCGTCACGCTGGCCCTCCAGGCCGGCAAGGCCAACCCCGCGCCGCCCGTCGGCCCGGCGCTGGCGCAGCACGGCATCAACCTGATGGGCTTCTGCAAAGAGTACAATGCTCGAACCAGCGCCCGCATCGGTGAGATCATCCCGGCTGAAATCACCATTTTCAGCGATGGTTCCTTCAAGTTCATCCTGAAAAGCCCTCCGACCGCCTTCCTCATCAAGAAAGCCGCCGGCATCGAGAAGGGTTCCAGCACCCCCAACACCGCCAAAGTCGGGACCATCAACCGCAAGCAGGTGCGTGAAATCGCTGAAATCAAGCTCAACGACATGAACACCCGCAACATGGACGCGGTGATGCGCCAGATCGAAGGCACGGCGCGGAACATGGGCGTCGAGGTCGTCGATTAAGGTTCGTCAGGATGCCCCCTTGGGCGTCCCTGCGAGTGATCCCATCTCAGTCTGAATTGTGTTCGTTAACGTGGGAGGGCGCAGACCGCGCCCACTTGTACCACAGGAGAAAAACTCACATGGCTCACGGCAAACGTTTTCTGAATGCGCTTGAGAAGGTAGACCGCGACCGCGAGTATGCGCTCGCCGAGGCAGTGACGCTGGTCAAGCAGTTGGCTACCGCCAAGTTCGATGAAACCATCGAGATGCACTTCCGGTTGGGCATCGATCCGCGCCACAGCGACCAGCAGGTTCGCAGCACCGTCCTGCTGCCGAACGGTCTCGGTAAAACAGTGCGCGTGATCGTCTTCGCCGATGGTGACGATGCCCGCAAGGCGCAGGCCGCCGGCGCGGATGTCATCGGCGATGAAGCCACCATCGCCCGCATCCAGAACGAGAACTGGATGGAATTCGACGCGGCGCTGGCCGTCCCGTCGATGATGGGTAAGGTCGGGCGCGTGGCGCGTATCCTCGGCCCGCGCGGTCTGATGCCCAATCCGAAAGCGGGCACAGTGGTGCAGTCGGATGATCTGGAACGGGCCATCAATGAACTGAAGGCCGGGCGCGTCGAATTCCGTAACGACAAGACCGGCAACCTGCACGTCCCGGCGGGCAAGGCCAGCTTCGACGTGAACAAGCTCATCGAAAACACCCAGGCCGTGCTGGATGCCGTCCAGCGGCAGCGCCCCTCCACGGTCAAGGGAACCTACATCCGGCGGCTGGTCGTCACCTCGACGATGGGGCCGGGCGTGCGCGTCGCCATCGGCGGCGGCGAAGCCGCTGCTGAATAAGCCCGACGGTCGAATTCGCCAAGAGGCAGGCAAACCCCTGCCTCTTTTTGTTTCGCGGTTCTCGCAGTTTCCGCTGCTATAATGGATCAAAGTTGGCGTTTCCGGAGTTTTGCGATGCAGTGTGGGTCATAAAGTAGCGCATGTCCCCAAACGAGAATCCCATTCAGGTTTATCTGGAAGTTGGTCAAAAGCGAACGTTCGCCATTGCAAGCGACTGGCCGGGCTGGTGTCGCAGCGGACGCGACGAGGGCGCGGCACTCCAGGCGCTCTACCAGTATGCGCCTCGCTATGCACGCGCGTTGCAGAAAGCGGGGCTGCCGTTTGCCATTCCCTCCGACGCCTCGAAGCTGGTCATCGCCGGGCGGCTGGTGGGCAATGCCACCACCGATTTCGGCGCGCCTGACTGTGCCCTGTCCGATGATACCCAACCTATCGACCCCCTCGAACTGCAACGCTTCGAAGGGGTGTTGAACGCCTGTTGGACAACGCTCGATGAAGCCGTGCGTGGCGCGCAAGGACGTGATTTACGAAAGGGGCCGCGCGGCGGCGGGCGTGACCTGATGAAGATTGTTCAGCACACGCAGGATGTCCGCATAGGCTATCTTGCCAGTCTGGGTAGGAAATTCGCTCAATCGAACCCGAACGATCAGGACGAGGACATCCACCTTGTTCGCCAGACCATTCTCACCACGCTTGGCGCTGCCGCACGTGGTGAGCTTCCTGCCTTTGGGCCACGCGGCGGTGTTCGATGGACTCCACGCTACTTCGTTCGCCGTTTGGCCTGGCATGAGTTGGATCATGCGTGGGAAATCGAAGACCGAGCCGTCTGACCCCAGCATATTCCTACCACTCTATGATGGTGGTGACGTGCCGCCGGGTTTTACGCTCCCGGTGAAACGTCTGCTGTCGTAGCCCTTCACGACCGCGCCGAGGCAGGAGCCGCCGCGCTGTGCGGATGAGCGCGGAACCAGGCGACTGTCTCGCCGATGATCGTTTCCCAACTGGTAGCCTTCATGCCGAAAGTCCGCTCGAAGTCACTGCTGTCCACGATGAAGGGCTTCTCCCACTCGTACATCATCTCATAGGTTTCGCGCAGCGGCGTGATGAACCGTCCCAGCAGCCAGACCATCCAGCGGCCGGCCGCCCGCGCTTTGAGGGGCTGCCCGGCCGCGGCATAGATGCGCTGGAGCAGGTCGCGCTGGGTCAGCGGCTCCGGGCTGGGGATGTGCCAGGCGCGGCCCAGCGCCTCATCGCGCGTACCCAGGATCGCCAGTGCCCGCCCGACATCGGGGATATAGGTGAAGCTGTGGGGCAGATCCATACTGCCGAGGGCGTTGGCGGCTTTCCCGGCCAGCGCGGGATAGAAGACCTGCTCACCCATGACATCGTATTCCGGGCCGATGAAATTGGAGGCGCGGCCCATAGCGACACGGACTTTCCCGGCGCGGTGAGCGGCCAGCAGCGCCTCGGCCATCTGGGCGCGGACTTTGCCCTTGCGGGTGTGGGCGCGGTACGGCAGCGATTCGCGGATCGGTTGGCCGTCCGCGTCGCCGTACATGTACAGGTTCTCCATGACGATCAGCTTCGCGCCGTTAGCAGCCGCGCCTCGCAGGATCGCTTCCTGAAGCGGGATGAACTTCGTCGTCCACTCGTGATACGCCGGCTGGGCGCACTGATAAACGGCCGCCGCGCCGCGCGTCACCTCGGTGGTGAAGGCCGGGTCGTAGGCATCGCCCTTGACGATTTCGACTTCGGCGGGGATGTCCGTGGCATGGCCGCTGCGGTTGACCATGCGGACGCGCTGGCCGAGTTCGACCAGTGCGCGGGCGGTGGCCTTGCCGATGGGGCCGGTTCCGAAGATGACGTGCAGTTCACGGGTCGTGGCGGTATTCATGAGCAGATTCCTTTCGTGCTGAATAAGCGATGCTTTTGGGTGGCAGACATCGCCACCCTTCACAAGGGTAGGTTTTTCACGGAAGATCAATCCGAAGGGATCACTCACCTATGATTGAGCGGTTCTTTGGAACCCCTGGAGGGGGTGGTCTTCACGTAGCCCGGCCATTTCATGGCCGGGTGACGCCAATCGACGCATCTCCCGCCCTGACAATGCCCCACACTCTCCGTATGATCTCTGTGTCCTCTGCGTCTCTGCGGTTCAATTCGCATTGGATTTTCGGCGTCAGGATGTGTTGAAGAAACCGGATCGGCGCTTAGCCATCAGGAGCATCCTTTCAGGATGAAACGGTCGGGATTGTCAGGTCAGATCGAGCGCAGGCCCATGCTCCGCAGCAGGCCGGTCATGACATGGCGGTAGAAGCTGTCCACGCTGCCGACATTCGGCCCTAGGTGGTGATACAGTTCCAGCATGATGATGCCGTGAAGCTGCGTCCACATCACCATCGCCAGGTGCATCGAGAGCATCTGGATCGGATAGCCGCCGTCGGCGATGAGGCGGCTCAGGTTCGCCTCGACCTCCGGCGGGATGGCCTCATACGGCGGCTGCGGGATCAGTTCACCGCTTTGCAGCGCCGCCTCGATCAGTGCCACCGGCGTGATGAACGTCCGCACCACCGCCGGGACGGTGAGTTCGGGTGGAGCAATGTAGCCGGGAATCGGGTTGCCGTAGATCAACTGGAAATCGGTCGGGTGATCCAGCGCCCACTGGCGGTAGGCGATCACCACATCGAGCAGCTCGCCGCCCAGGGTCACGGCGCTGGAAGCATCCCGCGCGGCTTCGAGCGCGTCGGCCAGCCCATTGAAATCCTCCGCGATCAGCGCCGTGATGAGGTCGTCCAGGCTGGCGAAGTAATGGTAAATGGCTGGCGGGGTCACATCCATCGCTTTGGCGATGCCCCGGATGGAAATCCCAGCCGTGCCTTCCTCGGCCATCAACTGGCGGGCGTGCTGCTTGATCGCCCGCACAGTCGCTTCGTTGAGCGCCTCGTCGCGTTTTCGCGCCATCCTGACCTCAAATCGGTTAACGCTGTAAAACTATAATCAGTTTACGGCGTTTATTGAATTCTGTCAAGGGGTCGATTTCACTGCCCTGCATTTCATTCTTGGGATAGATTTCGGATCGCACGACGATCTTTCATGAATGGGCGTGGATATCGGGCTGTCTTTTGTCCCTTCAGTGGACATGGTTTTTCGGCAGCCAGATCACTTTAGTGTCTGGCGGCGCAAACCGAAAACCCGCCCCCCCATCCGAATGCACCCCAACGATGTCCCTGATTCGCCCCAATGCCCAAGTCATGCTACCCTCGCCAGTGATCCCCGTGCGCCGCTGGGATCGTGTTGGCTGAAAATGTGTCCCATCAATGATTTATCGGCTGGTTTTTCAGGAGCGAAGAGATGACGAGCGATCAGGGTTCCGATGCTTTCTTGCTGCCTTATGAATGGCCGGGCAGCTATTTCATTGGTGAGGAAGAGATCGACGCGGTTTCGAAGGTGCTGCTGGCACGCAGCCCCTACCGGTTTTACGGCCATGATGTTCAGCACTATGCCGACCGCGTTGAGGACTACTTTCGCCAGCGTCTCAATCGCAAACACGCCGTCCTGGTCACAAGCGGGACGACGGCGCTTTCGACTGCGATGCTGGCGGCGGATGTTGGCCCCGGCGACGAAGTCCTGCTGCCGGGATACATGTGGGTCGCCTGCATTTCGGCAGTGGTACGCTGCGGCGCGATCCCGCGTCTCGTGGACATCGATGACACTTACACGATGGATCCCGATGATCTGGAGAGCAAGATTAATCGCCACACCAAAGCGGTGCTGCTCGTCCACATGAGCGGAGCCTGCGGCAGCGTCGAACGCATCGTCGAGATTTGTCGTCGTCATGGCGTTCTGCTGATCGAGGATGTCGCCCAGGCCAACGGCGCCAGTTTTCAGGGCAAGCCGCTCGGCAGCTTTGGCGATATTGCCATCTATAGTTTTCAGTACAACAAGAACATCACCGCCGGCGAGGGCGGCCTGGTCGTCAGCGATGATGATCTGCTCGGCGCGAAGGCCTGGGCGTATCACGATGTGGGCTATTCGCGGAATGCCGCCGGGCGCGTGGATATGGGCGGCCCGATCCAGACCTGGGGGCAGTGCGTGCATATGAGCGAGGTCTCTGCCGCTGTGCTGTACGCCCAGACTCAGAAGCTCGACCAGATCACCGCAGCCATGCGTGCGCGTAATCATCAGTTGTATCGCGGCATTGGATCGATACCGGGTGCGGCGCCGCGCCGCGTGATCGACCCGAATGGGGACAGCGGGCCGTTTGTCCTCATCAGTTGGCCCAGCTTCGAGATCGCCAAAACCCTCGTCGAACACACACGAGCGAATGGGGTCAAACCGGGGCCGTCGGGCGTCGGCAACATTCACATGGTCGATTGGGGACTGCACATCTACTACAACAACGTCAGCCTCATCGAAAAGCGCGGTGTCAACAGCGCCGGCCGCCCCTGGAGCGATCCGCTGAACGCCTTCCACACCGAGATCGACTATCATAAGGGGCTGCTGCCGCAGATGGATGATCTGATTGATCGCAGCATTCTCATCACCGTGCCGCCCGCCTTGACGGAAGCCGGCGCGAATCAGATCATCGACATCTATCGGGAGGCAGCCCACAGCCTCGGCCTGTCGTGATGCCTTTGGCCCCGGCTCGTAGGGGCGGACTAAGGGCGTCTGCGCCCGCATGTCCGCCCGCCCACGACCGATCTTGCCTGTCAAGCCTCATTAGGGGGGCGTCCGGACCCGCCCCCACCCCTCCCCGATGAGAAATGTGAGAAAATCGGGCGATTCTCATTCTTATCATTCTTACCATTTGGCATCCGGGATCACGTTCGAGGGGAAATGTGGCAGGAATCACCGAGTTGCAACTGCAACAACTGCAACATTTGCAACTTTTCGCGCGATTTGCATTTGCGGGTTTTGCAGCATTTGCGGCACAACGCTGCTTACATGCGAGGACTTTGGCACAAAATTGCCGTTCTGCCGCTGCTGCCATTGCCGCCATTTGTGCCAATTCGTCCGTCCGGCATGGACGACATTTCGGACATTTCGGACATTTCGTCTTTTCCGACACTGACGACACTGACGACACTTCACGACCAAACTTGTATTGCTAAAAGCTATCAACTAATAGCTAGGAGCTTTTTCTATCAACTACCAACTATAAACTATCAACCATTAACTTATTCCTCCCCACACAGCCCATACACCTCCTCCAGATCCGTCTCCGGCCACGAGTCGTCGATCAGCCCGTTGGTGATATCCACGTTGATGAATAACCCCCGCGTCGTCCGGCTGGCCGCCCGCACCCGCCGTACATAATCGGCCATCCCCGCGAACTTCAGGTCGCGGTGCAGCCCCACCCGGCAGGCCAGCACGATCTTCCCCCCAAAGTGTTCCAGCACCGGCTCGAACGGGGCTTCGCTCGCCCCGAACTCGTGCCCGCGCAGGTTGTGGACTTTGGCGAGGCTGGGGAACTGGTGCGTCCACCTCCCGCACGAGTGCAGGTACACCCCCCCGAACGCTTCCGAAAGGTCGTTCAGGTAGGGCACATGGAACTCGTCATGCATCCCCGCCGAGATCATCACGCACTCGTCGTTGGAGATCGACACCCCCCACCCGTCCGGCATCCACGGCTGGAACATGCTGGGGATGAACTCGCAGCCCAGGCTCAGCGTCAGTTCCCGCTGCGCCTGAACGAACGCGATGGTCAGGTCGGTCACTTTCCGCAGCAGGTGATGCACCGCTTCCGGTTGGGTGTACATCGCCATCAGAAAGTCGTTGTGGCCCATAATCAGCGCGGCGCTGTCCAGCGGCCCCTGAATGTCGCTCATGCGGATCGGATAGCGCCCACCCGTCTGCTCGATGAAATAGCGGGTGTAGTCCAGCATCCGCCCCAGTTGGCCGTCCCGCACCGAGGGCGTCGGCAGATCGAAGGCCGCTTCCGGTTCGCTCAGCGCCGGTCGCACCGCCGGCAGGTCGTTCTCCCACCAGATCACCTCGCAGCCGAACGCCGAGGGAATGCCCACCAGCCCCAGCGTCGGGCACAGTGACGGCACGAAATCCCCCCGCAGGCGCATCTGCGCGTCGATCTCGTCAAGCTGCGCCCGCAGGAACTTGGCCGGGTCGAGGATGCGGTCGCGCACGGTGTCTGGCCCCTCGGTGGAAAACAGCGCGCTGGGGATCGGCCTGCCGTTCTTCACCCTCGGCCCGACGTAGCCGATCATGAAGCCGGGACGCTGCGTGTTCTCCAGCGCCCACACCTGCCGCAGGAAATCTTTACTCTGCTCGACCTGGCTGTCCATCAATCGAACCCTATCCTCTCCGGGCTGCTTCCCATTTCCTTCCCCTATGTGTTCCTCTGTGTCCTCCGTGCCTCTGTGGTTCAATTCGTCTTGTATTTTCCCTAACCCCTGCCATACATCTCCGCTGCTTCCATCATGGCGTTGATGTTCTCCAGCGGCGACCCCGGCGGGATGTTGTTGCCGTCCTGGATGATGAGACCGCCGAAGTGCCCCAGCTTCTCGATGATCCGGCGCACAGCTTCGCGCACCTGCTCCGGCGTCCCCGTGTGGATCAGCATCGGGCTGACGTTGCCCACCAGCACCACCCGCCCGCCCATCGCCTCAGCGATTCGATCCAGGTTGACCTGCCAGCCGAAGCCTTGCAGCTCGTTGATCTTCAGGTCGTTGGCGAAGATGTCCAGCAGGTGGTCGCTCCGCCCGCACATGTGCAGGCTCAGGTAGCCGTCGAAGTGGAAGCGCAGCCGCTTCTCCTCCGGCAGCACCAAGTCCCGGTAGGTCAGCGCCGAAAGCGATACGGCCAGGTCATCCGTCCAGGCGAAGTCCTTCGGCGTGGGCAGCTTCTCCTCTTCCCAGCAGAAATCCAGCCACGCGATCAGCTTGTCGGTGACAATCCGCAGTATCTCGCGCACGAAGTCTGGCCGTTCGTAGACATCGGTGAACAACTCGATCTGCCCCATCAGGTCGCCGGCCACACCGAACGGCCCGTCGGAGGTATGCGTCAGCGCCGGGTTCGCGCCCGGATAAAAGATCGGCCCGCCCTGAAAGCGCACCGGGTACTTCTCGGCCACGTTCATCATCGCGCGGCGGTACTCGATCTGCCGGGCATTGATGCCGCTGTGGATGAAATCGATGGCTTCCAGCTGTTTGAGGTCGTCCTCGGTCTTCACCCAGCCCGGCCCGACCCAGGGAATGTCGTCCTCCTGGAAGACCACCTCGCAGCCCAGACTGCCGGACTCGAAGGTGTTCTGGAAGTCCGTCCAGGCTCCCACCCACGCCCCGGTGATCGAATAAGCGTCGGTGCGGATGTTTTCCATCAGCCACTTCTGCGCCAGGATTTGCGTCCGCAGCATCGTCTCCGGGTCGCGGTAGTAGTCATGCAAACGCACCCCCACCTGCGGGACGAGGAAGCGGTGGGCGATGGCCGGGATGACCGGGACGCGATCCGGCGTCTCGAAGCGTTTGGCGCGGGTGACGCGCTCGCGCCGCGCCTCGATCTCTTCCAGCGGGACAGCGATCTCGATGACTTCTGCTTTAGCCATAGGTACACCGCCGGGCTTCGTCGGCGAAGGCCTCCAGCAGCGCCAGATCCGCCTCGAAGAAATGATCCGATGGGCTGAGGATATAACCGCCGTTCGGGCCTGCCGCCTCGAAGCAGCGTCGCACCTCGGCGCGGGTTTCTTCCGGCGTGCAGCCCACGAAGAAATGGAACTGGTCGAACCCGCCGATCATGCAGGCGCGGCTGCCGATGCGCTGCTTGGCTTCCGCCAGCCGTACATCCCCGCCCATATCGGCCGGCGTGAACGTCTCCATCGCGTCCGGCTTCATGTCAGCGATGCGTTCCAGGATCGGCATCATCCCGCCGCAGGTGTGGTAAACGATGCGCTGCCCAACCTGGTGAGCCAGGTCGATCAACTCGCTGTCATACGGAGCCACGAACTGGTCGAACAGCTTGGGCGAAATCACCGTCGAGGAAGCCGCTCCGCCGCCCAGTTCCAGCAGGTCGTAGCGTGCCCCGGCCAGCGACGCGATGAAGGTCTTCTTACGCGCCTGGAGGATGCGGATCAGTTCATGCACCCATTCGGGGTCGTCGTAAGTTTCCAGGATCAGCCGCTCGGTTCCCACCAGTTCGACGGCATCCTGCCAGCAGCCCGGCTGCCCGTAAATATCGAAGTAGCAGATGTGCCCGCGCACCAGCCCGCGCTCGCCGAACGCCTCGGCGGTGCGGTTGACCGCCTCGACATCGATCTTGGGGTGGGTGACGTACCTGGCGATCAGATCAATGTCCCGCTTTTCTTTGACCAGCGGTTCGACCACCCAATCGGTGTACTCGTTACCTTGCAGCACCATCGAGAGCGTCCCGCCGGGAGTGACGAAGCGGTAGCGCGTGGTGCGGTACTCCGGGTCGGGCAGCGTCTCCAACTCGATGCGCCACTGGTCGGAAACGACCCGGTGGGTATGGTCGAGCGGGTGCGTCGAGGTCTGGTTGGGGTCGAAGTATTCCCCCTTAGCCGCGTCCGGCTTGTAAGGAACCGTCCAGACGTAGGCATCCAGCCCGAAGCGGTCGAAGAATTCCGGATATGGGATGCGGTCGAGGTACTTGTCCAGGAACGAGAGCATGACATGGTGCGTGGTGACAGGCAGACGGTCGGGCACGCCGCCGCCCAGGGCGGTGAGCATCCGCTGCCGCGAGGTCATGGGTGACATCACTTGACTAGACCTTTGTGTATTCCCCTATGGGCGATTATATATACAATGGGGATGTTCTCCAACAAACCATCCCGCCATTCATCGACGGTACGGACGAAAACCCGCATGACCACCCGAACCCCTCTTGGCATCGGCATCATCGGCCTCCAGGAAGGCCGCACCTTACTCAAGGCGATCAACCAACCCATCCCGCCCCCGGTCGGCCAGCCGGAAACGCTCACCTACCGAGCGCCCCATGCCCGCGCCGTGGCAGCCTGCGATCTGAACGCCGAGCGCGTCAGCGAAGCCTACGCCGAAGACCCCAGCCTGTTCTATACCAGCGACTACAGCGCCATGCTGCGCCGGGATGACGTGGACATCGTGGCGATCTACACGCCGGATGCCCTCCACGCCGATCACATCCTTCAGGCATTCGAGGCCGGAAAGCATGTCATCTGCACCAAGCCGCTGGTGAACACGCTGGCCGACGCCCAGCGCCTCTGGGCGGCCTCGCGCCAGACGGATCGCAAGCTGCTGGTCGGCCAGAGCGTGCGCTTCTTCGAGTCCTTCCGCCGCCAGCGGGCGGCCTACGAAGCTGGCGAGTTGGGCGCGTTGGAGCTGGCCGACGCCCACTACATCCACCGCATGGACTGGTACTACCGCAAGAGTCCCTGGGCGGCGGATGCCACCGATTGGGTCTTCCTGGGCATGAGCCACCCCATCGATGTGCTGTGCTGGTATCTGGGGCCAATTGCCGAGGTCTCGGCCTTCGGTTCGCGCTCGGCGCTGGCGCAGTCCTTCCACGTCCGCTCCCACGACATCTGCGCCGTCAACCTGCGGGCAGTCGATGGACGGCTGGGCCGGGCGCTGGGACACTACGGCCTGCACGAGCTGCCCTCGGCGCGGAACGCGCTCGAACTGATGTTGTACGGCGCGGACGGAACCAGCCTGGCCCAGTACCACGACATGCGCTACCTCTACACCCGCCCCGATGGGACCGAAGCGCGTGAGGATATGCTCTACGCCCGCCGCGGCTACTACTTCAACAACGACACCCACGGGATGCACTACGGCGAATTCGCCAACTACGCCGAAGCCTTCGCCTGCGCCATCCTCGAAGGACGTGAAGCCTCGCCCAATCTGGCGGAAGGGCTGGCCGTCTTCGCCGTGATGGAAGCCGTGCGCCGCTCCATCGCCTCCGGCCAGCCAATCGCCGTGCCGCCCATCCTCGCGGAAATCCGCGGAGAACAGGCTCAGTGAATCACGGATTTCCTTATCCTCACCCCCCAACCCCCTCTCCACTGCGTGGCAGAGGGGCAGTCATCCACTCACCGACACACTGCAAAGTCCCTTCTCCATGTAATGGGGAAGGGATTTAGGGAAGGGGATCAACTCTTTGAACTTCACTGAAGCCTACATCCAGCCGGAGCGTTCGGTGGTGTGCCCCAGTTCAGTGGTCTGGACGGTGATCTCGCCGTTGCCGTCGAACTGGTTGTCGGCCATCTCCACGCCCGGCTCCTGGATCAGCAGCGCGGCCTGCTGGTTACTCTGGAACGTGTTGGCCTTGACCGCGGCCTGTCGCACCCGGTGGAAGCGCACCCCCGTCAGGTTGGCGCGGAAGGTATTCCCGCTCAGGCGCAGATCATAGCTGACCTTCTCCAGCGGAATTTCCGGGCCGGTGTAGCCGTTGAAGCCGATGCGGTTCTGCTCGATCAGGTTGTCCTCGATGGTGTAATCGTAGGACACCGCCCACTCCGGCCAGTGTTCCAGCACCGCGCCGCCGCGCGTAAACAGGCGGATGCCCTCGCGGTTGTTCTGAATCTGGTTGCGGCGGATAACCCAACCGTGGCCGTGTTCGATGGCGATGCCGACCATCCGGCACGAGTCGATGATGTTGTCCTCCATCAGGTTGTCCCAGGAGTAGCCCATCCAGAAGCCGTAATTCGAGCGGCTGCAATCGTTGCGCCGGAAGATATTCCCCCGGCAGAAGGTGGACTCGATGGCGTTGTTGGGACTGAGGCGGCAGTCGTTGTCTTCGACCAGGTTGTCATCGCAGGTGGTCTTGCCGCCCTTGTGGTTGTATCCGGCGATGAAGATGCCGTCCCCACCGCACAGGCAGCTATTGCGGAGCAGTTGGTTGCGGCACGAGCTTTCCACCAGCACGATCCCGGCGGCATCGGCCTCCACCCGGATCGCGCCGCTCTCCGGTCGGCGGAAGATACGGTTGCAGAAGTCCAGGCGGTTCCCCCGCACCATGTTCTCGTTAGAGCCGCTCAGATACACGCCCCAACCGCTGTTGAACGAGGCATTGTTGTCTTCGATGGTCAGGCCGCTGCTGTCGTAGAGCAGAATGCCGTTCATCTGGTGCTGGAAGTCGCAGCCGCGCACCGCGCCACCCTGCACATCGTTGAGCAGGATCGCTCCGCTATAGACCTCCTCGACGGGATGCCAGAGGTACAGGAAGGTATCGATGCCCTCGATCTCGTAGGTATCGCGGACGCGCACCTGCTCGACCTGCACATC
>JAEUQZ010001130.1 GCA_016788965.1 Anaerolineae bacterium
CGCATTCGCTGGAGAAGACCGCGCCGTGGCCGACGCCGGGGAAGCTCAGCACGGTGCTGTTGGAGAGGGTCTCGGCAGCCTGTTCCGCGTAGCTGGGCGGGGTGATCGGGTCGTATTCGCCGCTGACGACCAGCGTCGGGACGGCGCTGCTGACCGGTTCATTGTCGATGGCGTTCGGCTCGCCCGCGCCCCAGGCCGCGCACAGCGGGAGCAGAGCCGGATCGATCAGGCCGCGCCGGGCGAAGCCCTGAAGTTCGGGGCGGGCCTCGGCGACCACCCCTTCCAGGCTGCTGGCCGTCTCGAAGGTGAATTCTTCAGCGCACTGGACGGCCGTGTTCATCCCCAGGAAGACAAACGGAAGCTGCTGCAAGACCACCGTGGTCATCAGCGAGACGAACTGATAGTCGCCGTCGCGCGTTTCGTAGATCGATTTGGGCAGCGCCGGGATGATCTCGGCGGAATAGAGCGCGTTGAAGACGTAGCTGGCGAAGGTATCGCCAT
>JAEUQZ010001131.1 GCA_016788965.1 Anaerolineae bacterium
AAGCGCGACACCACCGGCAACGATCAACCCCATGCCGACAACAATCCTGCGTCCGGCGTGCTCCCGGAATACAAGCCAGGCCAGTACGGCCGTCAACACGGCTTCGAGGTTGAGCAGCAGCGAAGCCGTGCCCGCACCGGTTCTGCCAAGCCCGACAACGAGCAGCACCGGGCCGAGCACGCCGCCGAAACCGATGGCCCCCGCAAACCAGCGCCATTCCGTCCCCGACAGCCCGCTCGTCTGCCAGCCCCGGTCCCGCAGCAACCGGGCAACGGCAAGTCCCAGGCCGCTGCCCAGGTAGAGCAGCCCGGCCAGCGCCAGGGCCGATCCGTCGCCGACCAGGAGCTTGACGAAAGGCGTGCTGGCACCGAACAGGGCAGCGGCCAGCAGGGCGAGCCATACGGCGGGCGTGGCACTCATGCGAGATCCTTCCTGTGCAGGGATGAAGGGGGAACTTGGTCCAGGCGCTCGCGGATGGTGCCGAAACGCTGGTACAAGGCC
>JAEUQZ010001132.1 GCA_016788965.1 Anaerolineae bacterium
GCGCAGCGTGGTCGATTGGGCCACCAGCCGCAACGTCGGGTTCTCGCACGTCATTTCGCTGGGGATGCGCTGGGACGTGGATTTGGGCGATCTGCTGGATTATCTGCTGCGCGACAATAACACCCGCGCCATTTTGATTTACATGGAATTCACCCGCAACCGCCGCAAGTTCGTGTCCGCCGCCCGCGCCGCCGCCCTTCACCGCGACGCCCGCGGAACTCGACTTCGGCAACGTCAACGTCGGGCGCTCGGCCAGCGCGAACATCGTGCTGCGCAACGTCAGCTCCGCGGCGGTCTCGCCGCAGATCCTGGCCGCGAACCCGGGCGACGAGTTCGTCACCAGCGAGGGGACCTGCACCGGCTCGGTCAACCCCGGCGCGACCTGCACCATGTCGGTGACTTTCACGCCCTCGGCCGGCGGTGGTCGTCCCTACGCGGCCAGCAGCACGGTGTGCCGGCCGCCGGCTTTGTTCGGGCAATGCCTGCCGATCATCATCGGCC
>JAEUQZ010001133.1 GCA_016788965.1 Anaerolineae bacterium
GTCCGCTTCTTGTAACCGAGGATATCGTCGAGACTCATGCCGAAGGCCGTCGCCGCGCTGGCCTCGTAGATCTTGCCGTGCGTCTTGAATACCTCCATCCGCCACTGACAGTCCGCGAACCAGGCGGTGACGACCGACTCGATGGCCGAGAAGTCGACTGCCAACAGGTCGTTCCCGGGGCTGGCGATCAGGCAGGTACGGATCAGCGTGGCCAGGACGTTCGGGATCTGGTCTTCACCATACATCAGGCAGAGGGTTTCGTACTCGCCGTTGCGGACCAGCTCGCGAACCAGCCTCAGCTCTTTGAGGTCTTCGATCATGCCCTGCGGCAGGTTCTGTACCTGCAGCATGCGGCCAGCCCAGCGCCCGGTGCGGTTGGCCCCGTAGAACTGCATCGTGCCGCGGATGTAGCCGTCGCGACAGGTGGCCCGGATCAGGACGTCATACTTCTTCAGGCTGGACTTGGCGATCTGCTGACGGAGCTCCAGCACTTGGCGAAC
>JAEUQZ010001134.1 GCA_016788965.1 Anaerolineae bacterium
CTGTCAGTTATTGGCATGTGATGCTCAGTCTATTAGGGCTGCGGATTATCCTCACTGTACTTATTACGACGCTAGTGGTGATCTTCTTCAGCCGTGCGATGCGATACAACCGCCGCGGGGATTTCATCAAAGTCGGGTTGATACTGGGCATCGGAATGTATGCCTATCAAGCGGTACGCATGCTGCCCGTGGCGATTATTATTGGTATTGGATTGGTCATTGTGATGGGGTGGCGGCAGAAGCAGTTCTTCGTCATGCGGTATGTGAAGAATTTGCTGGTGTTGATTGTGATTGCGCTGGTGGTGTTTGTGCCACTGCTGCGATTCTGGATCGATTCCCCAAATGATTTTTGGCGACGTACATCAGGGCGATTGCTGGGCGATGAACTGATTCAGACCACTGATGCCCAAGGCAATATTATTGAACGTGCAGCAACGCGCGAAGAACGGATGGCGGCGATTCAGAATAATGTCACTGTCCTCTTTAGCAATATCCGTAAC
>JAEUQZ010001135.1 GCA_016788965.1 Anaerolineae bacterium
ATGAAACCGATTTTTCATTTTATATCCTTCGGGCATCCTGGACAAAAAAGCTGTATAAGATTCTCCTGGAATAAAAAGCCGGTTATTTCTCCAGCAGACCATCAGCTTTCCACTTTGTAAATACGGCGATGGTGCTGTCGCTGAGTTTTGTCTGTTTCCGCATTGGCATAAATCCTCTTTCTCCTGGATTGAGATTGATACGACGGATGATCTCGTCTATATCTGATTTTACATTAGCATAGTTGTCGTAAGGCCGCTTGTTACCGCCTTTGGACGGAATGTGGCAGGGGGAACAATTCTCCGTGATAGCTGTCTGTACGTTTGCTTCATAGCTGAGTTTGGGAGCATCGCTGGCCGCCTTCTTCGACGAACCGCAATTTGCACAGATAAAAACAGAGAGTGCCGCAGAACCGATAATGAATAACTTCTTCATGTTGGTTAAAGATTTAAGCAATGAATATATCCAAAAAAAAGGATTTCATGAATCCGTTGATGTAAAT
>JAEUQZ010001136.1 GCA_016788965.1 Anaerolineae bacterium
TGGAGGTCGCGCAGGCGATCGCGGCCGGCTTCCGCCAGGTCTTCCCCGTCGCGGTGTACGTGCTGGTGCCGGTGGCCGACGGCGGCGAGGGCACGGTCGACGCCATGGTCGCCGCCACCGGTGGCCGCAAGGAGATCGTCACGGTGAGTGGTCCGCTTGGCGAGCCCGTCGAGGCCTTCTACGGCCTCACCGGCGACGGCGCGACCGCGGTGATCGAGATGGCGGCCGCCAGCGGCCTGGCGCTGGTGCCGCCGGACCGGCGCAACCCGCTCGTCACCAGCTCGCGCGGCACCGGCGAGCTGATCCGTGCCGCGCTCGACGCCGGTGCGCGCCGCTTCATTCTCGGCATCGGCGGCAGCGCCACCACCGACGGCGGCGCCGGCATGGTGCAGGCGCTCGGCGCCCGCCTGCTCGACGCGCAGGGCGGCGAGCTCGGCCCCGGCGGCGGTGCGCTCGCCGCCCTCGAGCGCATCGACGTCTCCGCGCTCGATCCGCGCCTG
>JAEUQZ010000113.1 GCA_016788965.1 Anaerolineae bacterium
CGCAAGCGTTTTCGCGCCGCACTCGACGATGCCTTCCTCCTGGAGCTTCTTACTCCCAATTTGATGCGATAGCCCTGTTTTGAAACACCAGTCCTATTGTCCTCGATCATCGATTTTTCCTATAATCGAACCAGAGCTTGATCCGAACTGATCCGAGGAGCATCTACTTATGCGCCCCATGCTTCGTATCTTCCTGGCGATTCTGGTGCTGACCCTGATGAGCGGGACGGCCCTGGCGGTCTTTGCCCAGGACAATTCGACCTCCTACACTGTCGAAAGCGGTGATTCGCTGGATAAGATCGGCGCGCGTTTCGATGTGCAGGCGGCCTGCCTCGCCCAGAGCAACGACCTCACGCTCGGCAGCATGATTAAGCCGGGTGATGTGCTGGTCATCAGCTTCGACTGCCCGCGTTACGATGGCTTCGATTTCGTCCTCAACCCGCGCGAGGAACGCCAGGCCCCGGCAGAAGCGGCGGCCGGTCAGGGCGGCGGGAGCAGCATCGAGGGCGATACCTACACCGTTCAGCGCGGCGATACGCTCGATACCATCGGGCAGGAACTTAACGTCTCGGTCGTGGCGATCCAGATCGCCAACGGGCTGCGAGCCGGGGACTTCATCACGCCCGGCCAGGAGTTGGTCATCCCGGCGGACGCGCCCGCTTACGGTCTGTTCCCGGCGCTGACGGAGCCGGCCAATCCCAACAGCCTGAGCAACGAATTGGGGCAGGGTGGCGGCGGGGCTGAGTCGCTGGCCGAAGGCGACACGACTTACGTCGTCCAGCCGCGCGACTCGTTCGACAAGATTGGCGCCCAGTTCGATGTGCAAGCGGCCTGCCTCGCTGAAAGCAACGAACTGCGGCTCGACAGCCTGATTTATCCGGGACAGGTGTTGAGCGTCTCGGAGGACTGCCCGCGCTATGACGGCGAAGACTTCGTGGTCAACCCCCGCGAAGGCTAACCCCAGCAGAATCGAAAAGGACGGGCCGCTCGGTCCGTCCTTTTTGTTTGCTGAGTGCCTCAGTCCGTCGGCTGGACTTTGCGCTGGATGAAGGTCAGGAAGGGATAGGCCAGCCGCCCCGCATCGACCTTCGCACTCCGCAGATTGCCCTCATTCGCCAGTTCAAAATCGTGATGCAGTCGCTCGATCTCGCGCTGCTGAAGTTCGGATGGTTCGTTCCTGAAGAGCGTCACCACGGTAGTATAGCGCCCGGCGGCGAAGACCAACCACTGGCGGGCATTGATGCGGCGGACTTCGCGTTCCAGCCGCTTGCCGCGTTCCAGCATGAGCGTGAAATCGTTCAGGATCGGCGTAAGCTTGTCCGGCGGGACATCGAAGCCGCCCAGCGTCTCCAGGATCGTCCCGGTGCGGTGGCTGTAGATCGCCATGCCGACGGCTTTGCCCATGTGCTGCTCTTTGACGGCGATGGTGGGCTGCATGTCGCGGACGATGCCCAGCACGGCGTCCGGGCTGTAGCTGGCTTCGGCCAACTGCGCCAGCGCGAGCTGCCCGGTATAACGTTCGTAGACGGCGTGGAACTGCTCACGGCTGAGCGCCCCAGAGGCGAACTCCGAGATGAGCTGCTGGATTTTCTGCTGAATCTGCGTCCTGAAGATCTGCATTTTCTGGGTGGTGTCTGCGCTCATCTCGAACCCTCGTTGTTTCCGTCGCTTCTTCTGCATCATAGCACCACCCTTCGCCCAGGGAGCGTTGTCTTTTGCGGACGGCAGGACATATAACGGAAAATTCACACGGCGGCTCGGCGGCCTATCCGGGCCGCGAACCGCCGCTGCTCTCAATAGAAACCCTCCCGCCGTGATTGGCGGGAGGGGCAATGCGTCAACCGTGGCGTATGTTCCGCGCCGCTGTTATGGGCAGGCGGCCTTATTCAGCAGATAGATGGCTTCCTTGACGTTATCGCCCTCGTTGGTCTCCGGAATCGCATTGCTGGGATCGAGGATAATCAACATACGGTGGTCTTCGTTGTACCAGGTCGCCACGGTCAGCGGGATCGGGCCGACATTCACGGTCTGGCCGGGCTGGATGACCGGGATCGCGCCGATGGTGCTGGTCTGGAAGGTTCCATCCGACCGCCGGAAATCCTGCACCGAGATGAAGCCGCTCGGATTCGGCGCGGTGCCGAAGTTGGCGACATCGATGTAGATGTTGAAGGTCTGGTTGCAGTTCGGTGACGGCGGATCGAAGCGGAAGTTACCCGCGACCAGATTGATGTTGGCAACCGGCGTAGCTGTAGCGACCGGCGTGGGCGTGGCCGGTGGAGGCGGCGGTTGGACGCGCGGCACATTGCGGAAGTCGCCGGTCACATCGACGACGCTGGGAGCCACCCAGCCCTGGCGACCATCCGGCAGCACGACCAGATACCAGCCTGTGCCCAGGGCGCTGATGCCCACGATGGGCACGGTGTCGCCAGCACGCAGGCTGCCGATGACGCTGTAGTTGGTTCCGTCGCCCTGGCGGACGTTGGCGTTACGGTTGGCCGTGGCGCGGGGCGTGGTGTCGAAGGCCGTCGGGGTGGGGATGAGCGTCGGCAGCGTGATCTGCGTCGGCACAGCCGGAACGACCGGGACGACTGGCTGGGCGAAGGGCGGCGGGTTGTTCTCGATCCGCAGCGGGCTGACGGCATAGAACGTCCGCGAGCCGGTATTCAGGCCGATATTCAGCCGCAGTGTGTACAGACCCTCCGGCGCTCCGGTCGTATCCCAGATGCCGAGGACGCCGTCCTTGACGGCCGAGCGCGTCGGTAGCGTGACCGGAGTCCAGGTGTCATTGGGCGGAGCCGTCGCGTCCGTGGGCAGCGTTTGGAACTCCAGATACCAGTTGGTCATGTTGGGCAGGTTGGCCGAACCGCGAACGGTGAACTCGCCGCGCAGCACATAAACCGGCGGCGGCCAGGAGATGTTGGCGTTCGGGTCGATGGCCTGGGTCGTGGTCTGAGCCGAGGCGGTCATCACCGCAGCCAGCAGCAGACCGACCAAGAGTACAACAAGGGATACAGTTTGACGGGTTCGCATGAATTCCTCCGAGCCAGTAGGTCTAAAGGTCAGGTTGAGTGACGAAGCCTGCTGCTCGTCACCCTAGCGTATGGTTATTCGGAATGCGGCGAAATAGGAGATTCCGCACAGGCTCATTCTTCAGCCTACAGCGGAACGCGCGATTGCGCCAGACGCCAACCTGACGCGGAATCACCGTCAGCTTGACGCCACGTCCACCGCTGGTAGGCGCTCGCTCAGCGCCGCGCCTTCGATCTGTGGTGATTCGGAGGAAATGAGGATGAAGCAGGGCGCTGCACCGGTGTGCCGCGACCGGCTCCGCTCAGGAAACTGTTCAGCAGGAAGGAAAAGGCTCCATAGAATAGGTGTAAGACGGACTGCGATTCATCTCGTTGCGTTCAATCTGTTCGTTAAGGTACTTTGAGAATAACGTGAGTCGCCCGCGGCGTCATCCGCCCTTCGGCGGAGATTCAGCCGCGCGTGAGCATGTGGTCGGCCAGGCGGTACATCAGGTAGATGACGACCAGCGGGGCCACCAGCGGCAGCACGAACTCGACGGCGAAGCGCAGCGGCCAGGCCATCGGGATGAAGCGGGTCAGGTTCAGGAACAGGAAGTAGAAGATGCTGCTGATGACCGTCGCCATGATGGCCGAGGCGCGGTTGCGGAGCGACGCGCCCATGGCAACGCCGATCATGCCGATCATGAAGGGTTCCAGCGCCAACCGCAGGATCGAGACGGCCAGGCCGAGGATCACGGCCAGGCGCAGCAGGACGGGCTGGGCTTCCATGGGCAGGAGCCAACCGTACTGCCAGAAGAGCAGCGGCATGGACATCAGGGCGGCGGCGATGAGCAGCAGCCCCAGGTCCTCGACCTGCCGCCAGATCGAGGCGGCGACTTTGCTCGCCAGGATTGCCCGGAGGTCGAAGGGGGTGACGCGCAGCAGGTTGAGCGTATCTTTCTGGAGTTCGTCGGTGACGGCGCGGGCGGCGGCGCTGCCGATGCTGAGCAGGGTGTGGCCGTACATGAACACCGCGAACGGGAACAGCAGGATGGCCGCCGTGATGATCGGCAGGGCCATCTCCAGCAGGAAGGGGATGGGCAGGGTCAGCAGGACGAAGACGGCCTGGACAACGAAGGCTTTGAAGAAGAAGGCCGCTTCCGGCAGGATGGTCTTCCAGTACATGCCCAACTGCCGCCGGATGATGGGATTGGAGCGGCGTGCCCAGCGGGGCAGGCCGCGATCCGGCTCGATATAGGTTTGCTGGATCATCCGTATCAGGCGGATATCATTGGGCGTACTCGCCACAGGTCATCCTTGCTGGCAGGGCGGACGCGCCGCGCGTCCGTAACATGATTCCCGTTAATCAGATTATACGCCAAGCGAAGCTCCCAGGTTCAAAAGACGATGACACCCCGCGCGGCGCTGCCTTCGAGCATGGCGGCGTAGGCTTCGTTGATCTGGTCGAGGCGGTACTGGCGGCTGACGAGTTCGTCCAGCTTGAGGCGACCCGCGGCGTAGAGATCGACCAGCATGGGGAAGTCGCGGCGCGGGCTGACCGAGCCGTAGTAGCTGCCCTTGATGGTCTTCTCCTGGCGGACGATGACCGCGCCGGGCAGGTTCGTGCCTGTGCCCATTGGCGAGAGGCCGACCAGCGTGAGCATCCCACCGGGGCGGATGGCGTCCAGCGCGGCTTCCTGGACGGCGGTCGAGCCGACCGACTCGAAGGCGTGTTCCGCGCCGCGCCCACCGGTGAGGCGGCGGATTTCCGCCAGCGTATCCGCGCCCGCGACCAGGGCATGGGTGGCTCCGAACTGCCGGGCCAGTTCCATCTTGGCCGGGTTCCGATCCACGGCGATGAGGGTGGATGCGCCGCACAAGGCGGCTCCCTGGATGATGTTCAGGCCGATGCCGCCGGCTCCATAGACCACGACCGAGTCGCCGGGGCGGACGCGGGCGGTATACATGGCCGCGCCGACTCCGGTGGCGACCGCGCAGCCGACCAGCGCCACGACCGGCAGGGGGACATCCTTGCGGATGGGGATGCAGCACTGTTCCGGGACGACGACGTACTCGGCAAAGGCGGCCAGCCCGCAGTAGTGGTAGACCGGGCGGCCGTCCCAACTGAGGCGGGGTTCGCCATCCAGCATGACGCCGGCCCAGATGGGTTCAGTGTAGGTTTCGCAGAGGTTGGGCTGACCGCGCAGGCAGTAGAAGCACTCGCCGCAATCGGGCGACCAGCTCAGCGTGACGTGATCGCCGAAGGCCACATGGGTGACGCCCGCGCCCACGGCCTCGACGATGCCGGCGCCTTCATGCCCGGTGACGCAGGGCATGGGATGCTCGGTATCCCCGGCAGCGACGTGCCAATCGCTGTGGCAGACCCCGCAGGCGGCGATGCGGATGAGGACTTCGCCCGCGCGGGGTTCGGCCAGATCGAGGGTTTCGATCTGGAAGCGGCGGTTGGGGGCGGTGAGGACGGCGGCCTGGATTTTCATGAGCGACCTTCAGTGCGGGTGGGGTAGGGCTGAGTTGGATCAGAAAAGTTTGTAGTTGATAGTTTATAGTTGATAGAAAAATGCGGTGATAGGTGAGAAATGTGATAAGAATGAGAATCGGCACAATTGGCACAAATGGCAGCAGCGGCAATTGGCAATTTCGTGCCAGATGTGAAATTCCAGACAGGCGCAAGACTGCCATTTGTGGACACATCCTTGCACGCTGAACGGATTTCCACGGGAAGACGGCTCGGTTTTGTGGCGGAGTTGGCGGCAATGGCGTCAGTGCCGTCAGGGTTGGATGCGCCTGTTTGCGCCATTTTCCCGTGAGATGGGCAGTCCCCACATGCGAAATGCTGCAAATACCGCAAATACTGCAAATGCAAATCGCGCGACATGTTGCAAAAGTTGAAGCTATTCCACTTGCAACGGCGTGAAATTTGCAACAACGCTGGATTGCGATCATCACGGTTCATCAGGTTGTGAAGGTGCAGCGGGAGGATGTATCCCCTCCCCCGGCCCCTCCCCGCTTCGCATGGAGGGAGTCAAGCGTCGTATCACCACGATAGCATAAAATGGAACGGAAAGGGTGACATTTTGGTAACTCTTTGGTGTCTCATGAATGCTTGAACGGCCCTTCGGTCAAGGTTGGGGAAGTTGACTTGGGCGAAGATCGGGCAGAGCAGGTTATCAGATGGGACTGCTCAGTAGGTTCTGAAACAGGCAAGAAACGAAGAGGGTGGTTGTATGGCCTCTGCCAAATTCAAGTATCTGTTCGCGGTCGTGTTTGTTGTGTATGCAGGGTCTTCAAATCCCACAGCCTTATGGTTTACCCAACCGGAATCACATCCTGTGATTGACGAGGCCAGCATGACCCGATTGCATCTTGAAAGGCGCATCACTTTAGATGGTGTCACCGAGATTGAGTGGTCGCCAGATGGAGAATGGTTGGCTGCTACCGCTGGCAAAAACCTATACCTCTACCCGTCACACAATCCTATTCAACCTGTTGTGGTGTTGTCTGGTCACGAAGAACAGATCAACTGCATAGCTTTTGTTCGAGATAGCCAGCACATCGTGACAGGTAGTTCGGATGGGACCGCAAGACTCTGGAACATTACTGATGGCAGTCAACTACGGGTTTTCCGCGATGGCCTCGAAGTATGGAGCATTGCCATCAACAATGATACAAAAATCGTTGCCACAGGCTCATCTCGCTACCGAAATACGGGTTCACTACGTTTGTGGAACTTGGAGACAGGAGATCAGATCACTGAGCTAACAAATGATGTGAACTACACAGACAATCATCTGACTTTTGTTCGCGGGGGTCTATTGGCTTCTGTTCAGAGCAGCATGTTGCCTCAAAATGAAAACGCAAGCTCAATCGCCATTTGGGATACACTCACGCGCGAGAAAACAGAGATGCTCACCGGGAATGAGAACTTTATCAGCAATATCGATGTTTCCGAATCGGGTGAATTGATCGCATCAGTGGGATGGGATGGCACAGTGCGGGTGTGGAATATCGAGAATGGTGAAGAAGTCGCGCTGCTGCTGCGGTATGAAAACATCGTCGAGGATATTGACTTCAGCCCCTTAGACGACATCCTGGTTGTAGGAGCAGGGACAAAACTGGCCGTGTGGCGTACCTATAGCTACCTCCCCATTATGACAATCGAGATGAATGAACCGATCCGGCGGTTATCTTTCAATCCCTCCCAAACGCTTTTAGCCGTGAGTCATGCTGGCAGCACAGTATCGATTTGGGCTGCCGATTGATCGAGGTAGTATCCGCTTGCCAGTACGGTCAGAACGCATCCACGAGCAAACCTACCTCCTGCCCCCGCTGCGATCACGGCAGGAGGTCGAGGACCTGCTGGGTGGTGAGGATGGTAGCGGATTCGTCCTGAAGGCTGACCAGCGCATGGGCGTGGATGGCCTCCGGCGGATAGTAGGCTCCATCGTAGCCGGTATAGCCGTGGCAGGCGGTGGCATCGGCGACGACGACGGTGTTGAAACCGTAGTCGCCGGCCATGCGGGCGGTGGCGGAGACGCAGTGTTCGGTGGTCAGCCCGACCAGGACAACCGCCTGAATATCCCGTGCCCGCAGGCGATCCTTCAGGTCGGTGCTGATGAAGGCGCTGCTGGTGGTCTTTTGCAGCACGGGTTCATCCCCCTGCGGCGCGACGATGCGCTTGATGGCATTGCCGGGCAGTTCCGGACGCAGCGTGGACTGCGGCTCGGTGGACATGTGCTGGATGTGGAAGATGGGGCGTCCGCGTTCACGCCAGGCGGCCAGCAGCCGCGCCATGTTGCGTTCGGCATCGGGGTTGCTGCGCTGGCCCAGGCGGGGATCGTCCAGGCCGTCCTGCACATCGATGAGGATGAGGGCGGTGTTGTCGGTGAGTGGGGTCATCGGGTTCCCTCGTGAGTTTCAGCCTCCACGATAGCACATATTCAGCGGACAGGTGACATCCTGCGCGTTCAGACGCGCAGGATGTACAACTAAAGTCGTTCGATGTGCGTTTTAGTTTGACACCCCCTTCCCATGACGTTCATCACTGTTATACTAAAGTGTCTGACCATAGACTAAAGTTGTACAACACGGTGCGTGTTGGCGGGAGTACGTCGATTTATGGTTTCAATCCGGCCCACCCATGACGAATCGTTTTCCTACCTGAACACCGAACTGGCGGTTGGGGCACGTATCCGCGCCCTGCGTGAGCAGCGGGGGCTTTCGCTGCGGGTGCTGGCGGAGCGCTGTGGCCTTTCAGCCAATGCCATCAGCAAGATCGAGCGCGGCGAGAATTCACCGACGGTGGCATCACTGCATCTGCTGGCTTCGGCGCTGGGTGTGCCGATTACCGAGTTCTTCCGGGATGAAGCTGACCAGCGGACGGTGTTCATCAAGCGGAACCGCCGGCTTCGCTCCCAACACGGCGGAACCGGCATCGAGAGCCTGGGGATCGGTCTGCGTAACCAGCAGCTTGAACCGTTTCTGGTGACTCTGGATGCGGGCGCGGGGCACGACGCCATTCCGATCACCCATGCCGGGCAGGAGTTCGTCTACTGCATCGAGGGCAATGTGTCCTATGAGATCGGGGAAGAGCGCTATCTCCTGGAAACAGGCGACAGCCTGCTGTTCGAGGCCTCGCAGCCGCACCGCTGCGTGAATGTGACCGAGGCTCCAGCCGTGATTCTGCTGGTCTTCCAATCCCAGGAGGGCACGCAGGCCGTGCGCCAGATGCATCTGGATACTTGAGTTCAAATCCAACCTCTGTTCCAGGAAGGCAGATCATGAAAGGCATATTCTTCTCGTTACTCCTCTTCGTGTTCGCGTCACCGGTCATCACCGCCCAGGACAATTCATGTGCTGCCCTCCGGGATGAAGCCCTGGCGACAGCGCTGCAAAGCTGCGCCGGGGTAGGGCCAAATGAAATCTGCCTCGGCCACATGGACGTGGCGTCGATGATGAGCTGCGAGACGGCCATGGCATTCGAATCGCCGGGCGACATCATTCCGATCAACGCCGTCTGCGCGATGCGGTTGGGCGCGATGCAGCCTGCCGGGACGTGGGGAGTCGCGGTGATGCGTCCGGTGATCGGCGAAGCGAATGACACCCTGACCTATGTGCTGCTGGGCGATGTCGAGATTCAGAATACAGGCAGCGCGGCATCGCAAATCCGGGTGTGGGCGAATGCCGATACGGACATTCGGAGCGGGCCGGGATCATCCTACGAGAGTCTTGTCACCGTCGCGGCCGGGACGGTGCTGAATGTCAACGCCTGCAACTGCACGCAGAACTGGCTGCGGACGGTGCTGGAGGATGGCCGCGTCGGATGGATTCTGACGCGCAGCGTGACGGTGTTCGAATCGGTCGAAGCGCTGCCCGTGGTCAAAGGCGATACGCCTATTTATGGGGCGATGCAGGCCTTCAATTTCAGCAGCGGGCAGGCGCAAACCCCCTGTGCTGAGGCTGCCTTGTCGGGCATTCTGATGCAGGCGCCGACCGCCGGGACGGATGCCCAGGCGCAGATCAATGGGGTGCAGGTGGTCTTTACTTCGACGCTGTTCACGCAGGCACAGCCGGGCGGCAGCCTGACTATCCGCGTCCTGGATGGGAGCGCGCGGGTGACGGCCGATAATTTCACCGCGCTGGTTTCTGCCGGGGCGGAGGTGGTCATCCCGCTCGCGGATACCAATGTGCCGGAAGGACTCATGCGTGTTCAGCCGCTGCATGAAGCCGATGTGGCTGACCTGCCGCTGGCGCTGCTGCCACGGGCGATCAGCCCGCTGGAGTTCCTGAACGATCCGGTTCCGCAGATCGTCGGACTCGAAACCTGCTCGGTGATCTCCAACCGGGGCGCGGCCACCTGCCCGCTGCATTTCATCAACCCGGATGGCGACCCGATTACGCGGATGGATATCATCTTCGATGAAGCGCCGCAAGGCGAGTGGTCGGGCAGCGTCGATGAAGCGCCGGAACTGATCGGGGGTGATTTGTTCGGCGGCCAGTTGGCCTGGAAGCCAACCTGCTCATTGGGCGGCGCGAACTTCATCGGCCCGGTGAAATGGGTGATCACGCTCATCGATTCGACCGGGCACGTCAGCCCGCCGTTCGAGGCCACCTTCAACT
The DNA here is from genome assembly GCA_016788965.1 of Anaerolineae bacterium. Classification (GTDB taxonomy): domain Bacteria; phylum Chloroflexota; class Anaerolineae; order Aggregatilineales; family Phototrophicaceae; genus CFX2. Next base: position 10,146 of record JAEUQZ010000113.1, read on the forward strand.
GCGTAGACGGTTAGCAGCCCTGACTAACTCTCCTGAATGAAGCCCCCGCAGCCCTCTTCTCTCGCGCAGGCGCTGTGCATGGCGGGAGGAGGGGGCTGCTTTTCACCGGACTATCCGCGTACTGCTCATCTCCTGTGTTGCATCGCCGACGCGGTTCGCTATAATGCGCGGCAGATCGGTTCTGCTCGATCCCGTCAGGCATCGGGCGTTCAACATCAGGCAATGGCTTTTGAAGGATAAACTGGAACCCCAACCGCTGCCGCCGTCGCTGTATACCGAGGAATACTTCCTGACGGCCTGCGAGGGCTATGACGAATTCACCAGCAGCGAGGGCGAGCATCTCTCGCGGCGGCTGCGGGATGCGTTCAGGCTGGCCGAGGTCACGCCGGGGATGCGTATCCTGGATGTGGGCTGCGGACGCGGCGAAATCCTGCGGCACTGCGCTCAACTGGGGGCGGATGCCTACGGCATCGATTATGCCCCGGTGGCGGCGCGGATGTCGCAGACGGTGATCCAGTCGGTCAGCGGCGTGGTTCCCGGCTTCACGGCGGTGATGCAGTCGGATGCCAAGAAGCTGCCTTTCCCGACGGGCGCGTTCGACCGCGTGCTGATGTTCGATGTCGTCGAGCATCTGCACCCCTGGGAGCTGCACGAGGCCATGCTGGAAGCGCATCGCGTCCTGAAGCCGGACGGCCGCTTCATCATCCACACCGCGCCGAACGTGTGGTACGACCGCTATGCCTACCCGCTGGTGCGTGCCGTGCGGATTCTGATGGGGCAGGGCGCGAAGTATCCGAAAGACCCCCGGCAGTTCGGCGTGGCCGTCAACCAGCACGTCCACGTCAACGAGCAGTCCTTCTGGAGTCTGGGGCGGGCGCTGCGTCAGGCCGGATTCGAGGGCAAGGTGTGGCTGGATAGTCCGCCGCAGAACCGCCAGGAGAACGCGATCATGGCGGCACTGCGGGTGGCGGCCTTCGGTCTGGTTCCATTCCGCTGGTTTTTCGAGCGCGAGGTGTTCGCGGTCGCCCGCAAGGCGTGAAGTGCCATTTGCGGCGCGGGGAGCATCGTGCTATTGTGACGGTATAGCGATCCCCACCCCCTGGCCCCCTCCCCATTGCATGGAGAGGGGGAAATATCCGGAGGGCGGCGCTGGAAGATGCCATCAGGTAAGTGATTGACACATTTGACCTATGCGCGATAAACGACCTGTAGACGAACTGTCGATTGAGGAACTGGAACGCATCCTGGCGATTCGCAAGCGCGAGGAGCGGATGCAAAAGCTCAAGCGGATGGAACGCGCCGGGCGCATCGTCGGGACGACCGAAGCAGCCGCCCCGCCCGTCTCGTCCGCGTCCGTCGCGCCTGTGACCGCCCCGCTGGTGACGGCTCCGGCGGCCTCTGCGCCGCTCCTGGTCGAACGCAGCCTCTCGCCTCACTTCGAGGATGAGGTGGATGCCCCCGCCGGGCGCTCGGAGCAGTCTCGGTTCTGGAAGACCTTTCTGAATCAAACGCTGTTCCTGGTGGAAGCAGCGGCGGTGATCGGCCTGGTGTTCCTGGGCTATCAAATGCTGACGGCGACGAACACGCTCCAGCAGGAGACGGCCTCGGTGCAAACGCTGGCCGATGAACAGCGCCGGGCCAATCTGCCGACGCTCGCGCCCACGCCGCAGATTCAACTCAACCAGGTGGTGCTGCCGGGTGGTCACCGCTTCACGGCGACGGGCGAAATCGAATTCAATTACGACGAAGTGCCGGAGGCGCTGCGCTATCTGGTCGGGCCGCAGATGCTTCAGATCAGCGCCCGGCCCCCGGCTACCATCGAAACTGCCCTGGAACTGAATATTCCCAAGCTGAACCTGGATCAGACCATCGTGCAGGGAACCGACCTGGAGGCGCTCAAACTGGGAATCGGTCAGCTTTTGAACGGCGTCAATCCGGGCGATCTATCCGGCAATGTGGTGCTGGCCGGACATAATGATGTTTACAGCGAACCCTTCCGCTACCTGGATACGCTGGCGGAGGGCGACGAGTTCTTCATCCGCACGCAGACGCAGATTTTCACTTACCGCGTGACCGAGACCCTGATCGTCGATCCGAACGATGTGCATGTGATGAACGCGCGGGACGGAGCCACGGTGACGCTGATCTCGTGCTACCCCTACAGGGTGAATTCACAGCGGTATATCGTCTACGCCGACCGCGTGACCTGACGGGGAAAACGACTGTTTTTCACGTTTGGGGGTATTATGTTCTCGGACGCCAAGAATGGCGTCCCTACCCAATGCAGGATTCGTAGGGACGGGCTTCTGCCCGTCCGCCAGTGACGAATCTTGCCTCTGATTTGAAATACACCCCGGCAAAACTGCCGTTGCGTTGGGCATGGGGCGGGAGTATAGTAAACCGCTCTGAAGAGCCGTTCGCCTGAGAGTTCTGCCGCGCGGCTGCGCGGTTCTAAGGATTGAGTCATGTCCAAACGCCGTTCCAAAAGCTCGCCGAATCTGCCCGCGGAAGTCGTTGAACGCGCTCGCCGCCAGCTTGCCGAACAGAGCGGCCAGGTCGCTCAGACCGCCCCCGTGCCAGAACCCAAAGCTGCCGAGCCAGAACCTGAAGCGACGCCTCCGCCGAAAGCGTACCGAGGGAATGGCGCCGCGGCTTCTGACGCGAGCTCAGAGCGCGGGAGACCCGTAGAGCAGAATCTCCGGCACGGGGATTCGGCCGTCGCCCGTGGCCAGCGTCGCGCCCGCGGCCATGGACCCTTTGGAGG
>JAEUQZ010000114.1 GCA_016788965.1 Anaerolineae bacterium
ACCGCATTTGGGTGGCGACACGATGATTTGAGGAAGAAAAAGGGGCATACGGATGTGTATGCCCCTGAGAAGAGATGGCGGATCAGTCGCCGGCGGGGAGGGGGACGGGGCGGCCGTTGGTGTGCGGCGCGGAACCGTTCTCGCCGTCGGTGCTGAGGACATCGAAGGCGTGTTCGCGGCGGAGGGCCTGCTCCTCGCGGAACTGGCGGGTATAGAGGCTGTAGTAGTGCCCCTTCTGGCGCATCAGTTCGGCGTGGCTGCCCATCTCGCTGATGCCGCCGTTCTCGATGACGAGGATGCGGTCGGCGCGGCGGATGGTGCTGAGGCGGTGGGCGATGATGAAGCTGGTGGACTGCTTCATCAGGGTTTCCATGCCGCGCTGGATGAGCGCCTCGGTGAGGGTATCGACCGAGCTGGTGGCTTCGTCCATGATGAAGATGTCCGGCTTCGCCAGTACCGCCCGCGCCAGGCTGATGAGCTGTTTCTGGCCGGTGGAGAGCAGCACGCCGCCTTCGCCGACCTGCTCGTCGTAGCCCTTCTCCAGGGTGATGATGAAGTCATGCGCGCCGGCCAGCTTAGCGGCCTCGACGATCTCATCGTCGGTGGCGTTCAGGCGGCCGTAACGCAGGTTCTCGCGGATGGTTCCGCTGAACAGGTGGGGCGTCTGCAGGACGACGCCGAGCCGGGACTGGATGCTCTCCAGGGTGTAGTCACGGTAGTCGCGGCCGTTGATCCTGATGCTGCCGTCCTTCGGCTCATAGAAGCGGCAGATCAGGTTGACGGTGGTACTCTTGCCGCCGCCGGTTGGGCCGACGAGGGCGATGGTTTCACCCTGGCGCACCTTCAGGCTGAAGTCCCGCAGCACGGGTTTTTCCGGCTGGTAGTAGAAGGTGACGTTCTCGAACTCGATGTCGCCGCGCATGTCGGTGACGGTGACTGCGCCCGGCTTGTTCTGGATGTCGGGGCGGGCGTCCATCAGGCTGAAGAAACGCTCGGCGCTGGCGATGGCCTGCTGCATCTCGGCATAGACGCGGGCGAGGTCCTGCACGGGCCACATCATGAAGGTGATGTAGGCGATGAAGGCCTGGATGCCACCGATGGTCATGCCGCCGATGCTGACCTGTCCACCGCCGTACCAGAGGATGGCGCCGATGGCGACGGCGCTGATGATCTGGACGATGGGCAGGAATAGGGCGCTCAGCCAGGCGGCGCGGAAGGCGCGGCGGTACATGGTGCTGGTGAGATCATCGAACTCTTTGAGGTTGCCTTCTTCACGGCGGAGCGCCTTGACGACGCGGACACCGGTGATGTTCTCGTTGTACGTGCCGGTGATCTTGCTGTTCAGCTTGCGGACTTCGCGGTACTCGACGAGTATCTTGGTTTTGAACCAGATGGCGACCCGCACCAGAAACGGGATGAGTGCCATGACGATCAGCGCCAACTGCCAGTTGATGGTGAACATGAAGAACAGGCCGACGACGATGTTCATCGTCGCCCAGGTCACATCGAGCATCCCCCAGGTGACGAGATCGGCCATGCGGTCGGTATCGGAGACGACGCGGGACATGATCCAGCCGACGGGGGTTTTGTCGAAGTACGAGAAGGACAACCCCTGAAGATGCTCGAAGACCTTCTTGCGGAGGTCATAGCGGACGCGCTGGCCGAGAACGCCGGCCAGGAAGATGAAGCAGAAGACCAGCACCACGAAGATGAAGGTCAGGGCGAAGTACAGCCCTAACAACTGCACCAGAGCTTCCTGATTGCGCGGGATGATGGCGTCATCGACGATGCGCTTGCCCAGGTAGGTGAAGAACGATTCCAGGGCAGAGACGCCGGCGATACAGATCATGAAACCAGCCACCCACTTCCAGTGGGTGCGGACGCTTTGCAGGATGCGGATGAGCGTGCCGCCGTTGAACTGACTGGTAAATTCTTCTTCCTCATAGTGGAAGTCGGACATCTTCCACCTCCTCTGACTGTTCTTCTTCTGTGTCCTCAAGGCTGGACTGGAGGTCATAGACCCGGCGGTAGAGGCCGTCCTGAGCGAGCAGTTGATGATGCTTGCCACGCTGGACGATGCGTCCCTTGTCCATGACCAGGATGAGATCGGCGTGCATGACGGTCTGGATGCGGTGGGCGATGATGAAGGTCGTGCGGCCTTTCATCAGCTTGAGCAGCGCCTGGCGGATGGCATCCTCGGTCTCGGTATCGACCGACGAGGTGGCGTCATCGAGGATGAGGATACGCGGGTCTTTCAGGAGCGTCCGCGCCAGGACAACGCGCTGCTTCTGACCACCGGAGAGCGTCACGCCGCGTTCACCGACGAGCGTGTTGTAGGCTTCCGGGAAGCTCATGATGACATCATGGACGGCAGCGGCGCGGGCAGCAGCCATGACCTCGTCATCGGTGACTTCGCGGCCTACGCCGTAGGTGATGTTTTCGCGGATGGAACGCGAGAACAGGAACGGCTCCTGCTCGACGATGCCGATCTGACGGCGCAACCAGCCTTTCGGGTAGGTGTTCAGTTCGATCCCGTCGATGGTGATGCTGCCCTGGGTGTATTCGTAAAAGCGGGGCAGAAGGCCGACCATCGAGGTCTTGCCGGAGCCAGTCGATCCGAGCAGGGCGACGCTCTGGCCGGCGCGGATGCTGAAGGAGATGTCCTTCAGGACGGGGGTGTCCTTGTCGTACTCGAAGTTGAGGTTGGAGAAGGATACATCACCGTGCAGGTCGTGAGTGGGTTCGTAGCTGCCTTCGATCAGAGACTCCTGCGGCTCGCCGATGACTTCCATGACGCGCTTGTAGGAGACCAGCCCGGTGGACATGTCCACGATCAGGCGGCCCAGGTTGCGGATGGGGTTGATGATCATCGAGAGCAGGCTGACATAAGCCAGATACGAGCCGAGCGACATCGTGCCGTCCATGACCAGGGTGGCGGCGAGATAGTAGCCGCCGAGGATCTGCAGGAAGCAGAGGATGTCGGTCAGCGGCCAGTAGATCGAGTGCATAATCAGGAAGCTGCGGCCGCGGCGGTAATGCTCGAAGTTGGTGACTTCAAACTTGTCACGCTCGTAAGCCTGACGGTTGAAGGCGCGGACGACACGGACGCCGGTCAGGTTCTCCTGGAGCGTGGTCGAGAGCTTCGATTCCTGCTCCTGCATGGCTTCGTAGCGTTCGGAGACGCGCTTGAAGAAGAAGAACGAGATCACGGCGATGACCGGGACGACGATGATCGAGGCCAGCGCCAGGGTGGAGTTGATGGAGAGCAGGGCGGCGAAGTTGATCCCGAAGAGCAGGAGGATGCGGCCAACACCGATGGCCTGGTCGGCGAAGAAGCGGCGGATGGCGTCCACGTCGGAGGTGGCGCGGGTGAGCAGCTCACCGGTCTGCATCCGGTCATGGTAGCGGAAGGAGAGCCGCTGGATGTGGTCGAACATGCCGTCGCGCAGGCGCAGCGCCAGCGACTCGGCGGTCTTGGAGGCGAAGCGGCCGCTGAGGAAGCTGAACGCGCCCTGAAGTGTCGCCAGCCCGACGAAGGCCAGCGCGATCAACGGCGCGAGGCTGAGGACATCCGGGCTGGGCAGCACATGATCGACAAAGTGGCGCACCAGCAGGAAGGATGCCGTGTTGAAGCCGGCCGACAGCGCCAGGGCGATGACGGCCACTACATAGTAGCGGCGGAAGCCGGTCACCAGACGCCAGAAGCCCAGGAACAGGTTCTTCGAGAGGCTGTCTCTCACGTCATAGGTGTAGGTTTGAGGAGGGGGAGTCAAGCTAGTCCTCCGACAGACAGATGACCACCCCGGGCGATGGATCGACCAGGGCGGCTTTTACGATCAACTGGACTGGACGCGGAATCGAAAGGGACTTCCAGAGTCTCAGGCGTATCGGGTCAGGGTATTCATCCAACCAGCCTTTCGGTTTCGTTCGGAGCGAACTGGAGCCGGGATGCCAGCGGCGGTCAAAGACGATGAATAGGCGCAGGCGCAATTGAAGGGTCAGGAAAGATCATAGCAGATCATTTGAGCGAAAGCAAGACCCAGTTCGGATAGGCGGAAATCCTCACGCCCTGGCGCTCTCCATTTCTAAGAATTGAACCACAGAGACACGGAGAACACAGAGATCATACAGAGAAGCTGGGTTCATTTTCAGACCGAGGAGGCTCATAGAAATTGGTACGGTGATTGGACTCGGCATGAAAACCCTACCCTTGTGAACCCGTGACCTGCTCGCTCCGCGCGGTAGACGAGGGAAGACAGGACTTCCTGATGTATTTGATTCTATTCTACCCTAACGCGCAGGGGGTTGTCGTCGTTCAAAAGTCGGAGATCAGGCCTGTACGGGGGGATAGGGTGGTTCGGTGGGTGGGAGGGAGGAGCGGGTCTTGCCCACCTGGACGAAGACCCATCCCAGCAGCACGAAGGGGATGGCCCAGATGCCGTTGATGAGGACCGGCCAGACGCCGAGGGTGGCGAATCCCTGGGCGGTGATGTAGGCGTTGTAGATCGCGCCCAGGCCGACGGCGATGCCCGCCCCGATGGTCAGGCGGCCGCAGAAGGACGGCCACCGGGCTGAGCCGATCAGCGCGAGGCAGACGACCATCAGCGCAATGAAGAAGGGATAGCCTTCGGGGTAGAGCGAGCGCTGCATGGCCGTGCTGAGGAAAGGGATCATGATGAGCAGGCTGATCTGAACGGCGATCAGGCGGATGAGGGCGATTTTCTGGGGTTGGTCGGCCTTGCGCCAGAGGGCGAGGACGGCCGCGGTCAAAGAGACCAGCAGGCCGACCAGCGTCAGCATTCCGCCAGTGCGGATCTGCCCGGTGAGGATGACTTCGGCCACGGGGATGATGTGCAGCGCGGCCTGGATGACCAGCAGGTATCGCAGGGGATGGCGGCGGGCGGCCGGATGCGTTCGGCGGCGCTGGCGCAGATGCTCACGGGCAAGGCTGCCGGGCCAATCGCGCAGTTCGCGGGCGATGAGGGCGGCCACGGCCCAATGTCCCTGGGCGCAGGCTTCCTGGAGCGACAGGCGGAAGACGATGTTCATTTCGGCGGCGAATTCCGCCTGGAAGGGGGCGGGATAGCAGGCCAGCAGGCGAGACTGCATCCACAGCAGGAGATTGAATACGAGGGTCATGCTTCACCGCCTTGCAAGCGCATCCGAGCGAGGGTCAGCAGGGATTCCATGCGGCGGGTCTCCAGCATCAGAATACGCCTGCCCTCGTCGGTCAGGCGGTAATCCTTGCGCGGGCGGTCGCCGAGCGGTTCGGTCACTTCGACCGGTTCGATCCAGTTCTGATCGAGCAGGCGGGTGATGGCTCCGTAGAGCGTCCCGGTGCTGAGCCGGACGGTTCCGGCGCTCATCTGCTCGACATCCTTCATGATGGCGTAGCCGTGGCGCGGCGCGGGGGCAAGGCTGAGCAGGATGAGGAAGGTACTTTCGCTGAGGGGAGTAGACTCCGTCATGACGCGCCTCCTGAGCAGAAGAATTCCACCACAGAGTCGCTTTGAAAGGGCAGCGTGCCGAGAGGCGAAAGTCCAAATACAGATTCTAACCGCAGAGACGCAGAGAACGCAGAGGAATACGGAGGGGCTGGGGAATCTTTCAGATAGGTCGTCAGGGTGTCGCCGAGGGATGAAATCCCCCGGCTAGGTGAAGACCACCCCCTACGGGGGTTCTGGGTGAGTGGTGCGGTGTTATGAGGGCTGGGTTGGGCATGATGCATTATGCCCCTACCAGGGCAAATCTCTGGGATTGGGAATGCGGCGGACACCAAGAATGGCGTCCCTACCAAGACGGTGTGAGCGAAGCGAGCGGCTCTGTTCATGGATGTCTTCAAGTCATCACGTCCTGGCGGCGGAAGAGGATGATGGTCAGGCCAACCAAGTCGACCAGCCAGATCAGGGTCAACACAAGCGAGACTTCGGCGCTGAAGCCGCCGCCCGCGTTCTGATCGAGCAGTGGGAAGGTGTAGGCGGCGCTGGCGGTATCCCAACTGCTCAGGTTGGATAGATTATACCCTGGCGTGAATTTGTAGATGGCGATCAAGCCGGGGGCTTGCAGCAGATTGCTGAGCAGCATCAATACGAGGAAGATGGCCTGTTCGGCCAGGGTGGCGACCACGCCGAAGAGGAGCGCCCCCAGGAACGTCCGCGCCAGCATCGCGCCCAGGGCGGCATAGCAGGCAGCGATGAGCGCGGCGGCGATGCTGATGAAAGCCTGGGCCGCGAAGTGGGGCAGGAACAGGCTGAGGGTCTCGGCGTTGAAGTCGGGGCCGTAGGTGGCTCCGGCCACGGCGGCGACGACTCCGCTCATGATGCCGGAGATCAGGCTGGCGCTGATGAAGGCCAGGGTAATCATCGCGGTCATGGTGAGGAACTTGGCGAGGATGATCGAGGCGCGGGAGCGACGCGGCAGCAGGTTCTTCCACATGCTGCGCTGGTATTCCCCGCCGAAGACCTCGGCGGCGAAGATGACTAGCACCAGCCGCCCGAAGGTCGAGTTGACGATGGCCCAGAAGAGGAGGGTTTGCTGCGGCCAGTTGGGAGGTGCGGCGCGGATGATCTCCTGGAACCTTGATGAGAAGGCATAGCCGATGACGGCGAGCGAGAGGAAGGTCAGGGTTCCGATGGGGAAAATCCAGACGAGGAAACTCGTCACCCAGAGGTTGCCGTTGAGTTTCTGCCATTCGGCGCGGCACAGACTCCACATATCACTTTTCTCCCTGGATGGCGGCCAGAAAATAGGCTTCGAGGCTCTGGCGCTGGACAGCGACTTCATAGATATCGACGCCGGCCTCGGTCAGCGCCCGGACGAGGTGGGGGGCATCCTCGCGCCCGGCTTCGACGAGCAGGCCGGTTTCTCCGTTGGGGGCCAATGACCAGCGCCCAGCAATGATCTGGCGGGCGCGTTCCAGCGGGGCGGCCTCGACGCGGAGACGGGTGTTTTCGGCCAGCAGGGACTCGACCGTGCCCTCGCGGATGAGCTGGCCGCGATGGATGATGGCGACGCGGTCGCAGACCTGTTCAACCTCGTTGAGCATGTGGCTGGAGAGGAAGACGGTTTTGCCGTGCTGATCGACCAACTGGCGGATGAGGGTGCGGATTTCCTGGATGCCGGCCGGATCGAGGCCGTTGGTGGGTTCGTCGAGGATGATGAGGTCGGGATCGCTGAGGAGGGCAGCGGCCAATCCGAGGCGCTGCTTCATGCCCGTTGAATAGCCGCGTGCCCGGCGGTCGGCGCGGTCGGCCATGCCGACCGTTTCCAGCAGGGTTTGAATGCGCCTGCGGTCGAGCAGGCCGCCAGTCCGCGCCAGGACTTCGAGGTTGCGGCGTCCGCTGAGGAAGGGGTAGAAGGTCGCGCCTTCGACCATCGCGCCGATGCGCCGGAGGACGTGCATGTTCTCGCGGACGGGCTGGCCGAACAGCGTCACGCTGCCCCGCGTGGGGCGCACGAGGTCGAGCAGCATCCGAATGGTGGTGGTTTTGCCAGCGCCGTTCGGCCCCAAGAAACCGTAGACCTGGCCGGACTGGACTTCAAAAGAGATGTCGGTCAGAGCATCGACGCGGCGTTTGCCCCGTCCGAAGTGCTTGGAGAGATTTTCGACGTGAATGGCGGTGGTCGAACTCATGATGGTAAAGCGGCTCCTCTCAGTTTGATATGTCGCCTGACGACATATCGCCATACGACATATTAGACCTGTTTTGCAGGAGCCGTCAAGAGGGCAAGCGTTAAGACAGGGCAGCGACCAGATCGTAGAGGCTGGTGAAGGCGCGGGTCTGGCCGTCCTGGTGGAGCGTCCAGACGGTCGGATCGGAGCTGGAGTCGATGGTGACGCGGGTAGGCGAGTCCTGGCCGTTCAGTACGACGCAGCAGCCGGCGCGTTCGAGTGCCCGCGCTGTCCAGGTGGCGGCGATGCCGCTCCCGTGCAGGTCGATGGTTCCAGCGGGGGGATGGGCGCTGCGGAAGGAACCGGTGTAGGCGTCGAAGACGACTCCTTCGGAGCGGAAGGCAGACTCGAAGGCGCCGGTCAGTACCAGGTCTTCGGGCGCTCCGACGGTCAAGGGGCCGCCGCGCGGCAGCAGCCAGACCCGGTCGGCGCTGCGGAGGGCCAGATCGAGATCATGGGTGGAGAGGAGGATGGCGCGTTGGGTTTCCCGCGCGAGGCGGCGGAGCAGTCCCATGAGTTCGGCGCGGCGCGGCAGATCGAGGAAGGCGGTCGGCTCGTCGAGGAGCATCAGGGCAGGCTGCTGGGCCAGGGCGCGGGCGATCATGATCTTCTGGCGCTCGCCGTCGCTGAGTTCGCTGAGGTAGCGGCCGCTGAGTTCGGCAGCACCAACGGCCTGGATTGCCTCATGGACGGTGGCTTCATCTTCGGTGGTGAGCCGGCCCATCCAGCCCGTGTAGGGATAACGGCCTAGTGCGACCAGGGCATAGGCGGTCATCATCCCAGCATCGACGCGCTCGGTCAGCACCAGACTGAGGCGGCGGGCGCGTTCGGCGGGGGTGAGGCCGCGCACATCCTGGTCGAGCAGGTGAACCGTGCCATGCAGGGCGGGCTGCATCCCGGCCAGGGTTCTGAGCAGGGTCGATTTGCCGGCGCCGTTCGGCCCGATCAGGCAGACCAGTTCTCCGGCGTGGAGGGCGACATCGATGCCGTCAAGGACAACTTTGGGGGCATGGCGCGGCACGGCATAGCCGACGGCCAGGGCGTGGGTTTGCAGCACAATGGCGGGCGGCTCGACGGGCGGCAATGGCGCGGCGGTGGGGATTGCTGGCTCAGGGGTGTGTAGGTGTTCGCGGATCATCCGGCAAAACTTTCTCGTAGATTGCGCCGCCGCAGGATCACCAGGACGACGACGGGCGCGCCGATCAGGGCTGTGACGGCGTTGAGCGGCAGGACGACCTGGCTGCCGGGAGCCTGGGCGATCAGATCGGCGAGCAGGGCCAGCAGGCCGCCCAGACAGGCGGAGGCAGGAATCAAGATGCGGTGGTCAGCGGAGCCGAGCAGCGTCCGGCAGAGGTGGGGTACGGCCAGTCCGAGGAAGCCGATGGGGCCGCAGAAAGTCGTGACCGCGCCAGTCAGGAGGGCGGCGCTGATGAGGATGCCGAGGCGGGCGCGGCGGACATTCAGGCCGAGGCTGCGGGCGTAGGTTTCGCCGAGCAGCAGGGCGTTGAGCGGCTTGCTATGCAGGAAGGTTCCGATCAGACCCAGCGTCACCGCCCCGACGAAGAGAGGCATCTGCCGCCAGTTGACTCCGCCGAAGCTGCCGAAGGTCCAGTTGATGTAAGCCTGGATGCGCTCCGGGATGCTGAAGTAGAGCAGGAGGCTGACCAGCGCCCCGGTGGCATAGCCGAACATCAGGCCGAGGATGAGCAGGGTCATGACGCTTTGCACGCGCGAGGCGGCGGCGATGACGATGAGCATGGCGGCGGCCGCGCCGAGGATGGCCGCTGCCGTCAGGCCGAGGTCGCCGACCAGTCCCAATCCGGCCAGGAGCGCGCCGCCCGTTGTGCCGAGCGACAGCACCACCAGGGCGACTCCCAGGCTGGCCCCGGAACTGATGCCCAGCACATAGGGATCGGCCAGTGGGTTGCGGAAGAGGGTCTGCATGTTCAGGCCGGCTGCGCCCAGCGCGGCTCCGGCGAAGATGGCTGTCAGTGCTTTCGGCAGACGGAAATCGACGACGATAGTCGTCCAGGTGGCGCGGGATGGCTCGCCGCCCAGCAGGATGGTGATGACCTGATCGAGCGGGATGCTGACGGAGCCAATCGTCAGGCTGAGGACGAAGGCTCCGACCAGCAGGATCAAGAGCAGCGGCAGCCGCCGCCAGGGGAGGGTTGGCCGGGCGATGAACGGCTGGCTGGCGGCTGCCGCGACAGACTCAGAGGGGGTCACTGGCTGATCCGTTTGTAGAAGTAGAGTTCGTGATCGGGCAGCACATCCGGGTGGAAGATGCGAACCAGATCGGCCAGGATCAGATCAGGGTTGGCGTAACCCGTCTCGAAGTAATCGCTGCCGCCGTTGGCATTCAGACGGGCGTTGTTGCTGTAGACCTGGTCATTCTGGAAGGCGGCGAACCCGGCATAACGGGGTTCCTCGGCTTCGGCGTCGGCGAGGGAGGCCCAGTACGGATTGACGTTCACCCAGAAGTTGGCTTCGGCGGCGCGGTCGAAGACGGTCTCGAAGTCCAGGAAGAGGCTGCCCGTGGAGGGGTCATCTGCCCAGAGGTAATCCGCACCGGCGTCGGCGAGAAGCTGGGCCAGATAGCTGCGGCCACCGGGCATATACCAGGTTCCGTCGTAGGGCGTCCCGGCAAAGACGGTCGGGCGGCCGGTCAGCGACTCGGTCTGCTGCTGGAGGGCATCGTAGCGGCCTTTGACCTCAGCGAACTGGGTTTCGGCCAGCGCCTCGGTGTTGAAGAACAGGCTGAGGAACTTACCCCACTCGGCCACGCCCAGCGGCGAGGTATCCAGGAAGTCGGCGTTCAGGACGGTTGGCAAGCCGGCTTCCTGCAAGGCAGGATAGTCGGCATCGCCCGCGAAGAAACGCTGGGTCAGGATCAGGTCAGGTTGGAGGTCGATGACCTGTTCGACGTTGACTGCCTGGCCGCTGCCACCGCCGCCGATTTGCAGAATGCTGCCCTCCTCGACGGCGGTCTGCACGGCGGGATTGGAGGTATAGAGGACGGTATCGATGGCCGCGATGCGGTCGAGAACGCCCTGGGCATCCAGGTGCGGCAGGAAGCTGGTGGACATGGAGATGACGCGCTGCACGGGGACTTCGATCACGGCATCGGCGGCCACGTCATCAGGCACGGGCGTGCCGCACTGGACGAGCAGGTAGGTCAGCGGCGCTTCGGCCTCCGGCCAGGGGGTCTGCACCGTGACAACCTTGTAGTGGTTGAAGTATTCCACGCTGAAGCCTTCGGCGACCTGAGCGGTGACTTTGGCGGGGAAGTAATCCAGGTTGGCGTCATAGGCAGTGACGCATTCGGTTGGATTGGATGCGGCCAGGGCAGGGGTGAAGCCCAGGGCGAGGATCAGGACGGCGATCAGTACGACCAGACGGGTGCTATTCATGTGGCTCCTCCTCGAAGCGCGAATAGAAACGATGACGAGACTCCTGCGCGTCGGGAAGGATGGAGATGCGGTTGGTGAAATAGAAAACCCGCCGGAAGGCGGGTGGATGGGAAAGCATTCCCCGATCCCCCTTGTCCGCGAAGGTGGTAGTCAGGCAGCGACGAAGGCGGGTAATCGGGCTTCAGCGCGTTTTGATGAACGCGGCTGTTACCGTTGCGGGACAGCGCCGGACTTACACCGGCTTCCCCCATTGTGCGCCACGCATCCGGGCGTTGGGCGCACCTTCATCGGCGAGAAAACGTTGGTAGAAGGGTAGCACGGTGGGCGTGGGCTGTCAAATCGAGCCGCGCAGGTCGGTAGACACAATCGAGGCGCTGCTCAATCTGCAATCCATTCAGTTCCATCTTGGGACGAGTCTGCCCATCTGGCTCGCCTTGTGGCTGGCGATCAAGATGATCGAACGAGAGACGCCGATGGCAGAAGTTCGCGCCGATGGGCCGTTGACAGCCGCCGTCACGATGTCCTGAGTGCCAACTGTTCAATTAAGGCGCATTCGGCGGCAGAGCTGCGTATCCTTTACTGGCCTGAAGACGCGCCTGTCTGCCACTGCAAGCCGGCCAGCGGGAAGGGAATTTGCAGCAGGAGGCTGCGGTTGCTGGTGGCGACATCGATCAGCCAGATACTTGACCGGTCGCGTTGGCCGATGGTCAGCACGGCGATCTGGGTGCTGTCCGGCGACCAGGTGAAGGCTCCGATTCCGCCCAATCCAGCCAGCAGGGGGCGCACGGCGCGGGTTTCGGGGTCGGCCAGATAGATGCGGCTGAGGCCGGAGCGGTAGGCCAGGAGGCGGCCATCTGGCGACCAGGTGGGTGAATCCTCTTCCATGAGCGAGTTGCCGATGAAATCGAGGCCGAGCATACACTCCGGCGCGACTTCCGGGCAGGCGGCCTGAGCGGTGAACATCTGCGAGGTTCCAGAGAGGCGGCGGCTGAAGGCCAGCCAGCGGCCATCTGGCGACCAGGACGGCTGCCCGTAGAGGATGGCGGAGCGCAGCAGCAGGCGTTCATTGGCGCGGCAGCCGCGCGGGGTGTTCAAGCACTGAACATCGACGGCGTACAGGCGGGGATTGCCGTCACGGTAGGAGACGTAGACGATGCTCTTGCCGTCCGGCGACCAGATGGGGTCGGCGTCGGTGGAGCCGGTCTCGTTGACGAGATAGTGTTCCCCGGTAGCGGCTTCGACGAGGGCGGTGCGGGGCGTTCCGCTCTGGCCGACGCGGACGGCCAACCAGCGGCTGTCCGGCGACCAGGCTGGCTCGCTGCTCAGGACATCGGCCAGGAGCAGACGCGGCTGCTGCAAGGGGTCATCGGTGACGTAGAGGCCGCTCTGACCCCCGATAGAACCGACGAAGGCCAGCCAGGTTCCATCCGGCGAATAGACCGGGATGGAACGGAGCGAGTCGAGCGCCGTCAGGGGCGCTGTGAGATTGCGCTCCAGATCGGCAGTGACGACGTAAGAAACCAGATGGTTGTGCAGCGGGCGCATCATGCCGTAGACCAACTGATCGTTGGGCGGGATCAGGCGGCCGGCGGCGGAGGCGATGACCAGCACCGCCAGATTGATGCAGACCAGGGGCAGGAAGAGCCGGAGGAGGAGTGATGTGAGCTTCATTGGGGTCGCCAACTCATATGACCATCGCTGCCGGGAACCGGGATGGTATCCCGTTCGCCAGTTTCACTATCTATGATGACCAGGCGGACTTGCCCCCGCCTATCTTTGGTCATGGTGGCGA